>NZ_JBDNXE010000029.1:0-37119 GCF_047721585.1 Gluconacetobacter sp. | reverse complement strand
CGGGCTGGCATATCGAATGCTCGGCCATGTCGCACCGCTATCTGGGCGAGAGCTTCGACATCCACGGCGGCGGCAGCGACCTGCTGTTCCCGCACCATGAAAACGAACGGGCACAAAGCCAGTGCTGCTTCCCGCACAGCCGCTTCGCGAACCACTGGGTGCATAACGCGATGCTGCTGGTGAATGGCGAGAAGATGTCCAAATCGCTGGGCAACTTCCTGACCATCCGCGACATCCTGTCCGACACCCCCGCCGAGGCGCTGCGCCTCCTGCTGCTGCATGCCCAGTACCATTCGGTGCTGAACTTCACCCGCACCGGGCTGGACGAGGCAAAACAGACGCTGAACCGCTTCTACCGCGCCATCGGCGACCTCCCGCCCGACGAAACCGATCCGGTGCCGGCCGAGGTCCTGGCCGCGATGTGCGACGATCTCAACACGCCGCGCGCCCTGGCCGAGATGCACGCCCTCGCCGATCGCGCCCTGGCCGGCGACCGCGACGCCGCACGCGGCCTGCGCGCATCCGGCCGCCTGCTGGGCCTGCTGGGCCAGTCGGCCGATGCCTGGTTCCGCGCCGGCGCCAGCGTCGACGAAGCAGAAATCGAAACCCTGATCGCCGAGCGTCTCGCCGCCCGCAAATCCCGCGACTTCGCGCGGGCCGATGCCATCCGCGACGACCTCGCGGCACGCGGCATCCTGCTGGAAGACGGCCCCACCGGCACCACCTGGAGGCGCGCATGACCGGCCGCGACGGCGGGGCCGATATCGGCCCGATCGGCAACAGCCCGGTCGTGATCCTGGTGCGCCCGCAGATGGCCGAAAATATCGGCACCACGGCACGCGCCATGGCCAATGGCGGCCTGTTCCACCTGCGGCTGGTCGCCCCGCGCGACGGCTGGCCGCTGGAACGCGCCTGGCGCGCGGCCTCCGGCGCCGACCGGATTCTCGACGCCGCAACGGTGCATGAAACAGTCGATGACGCGGTGGCCGACCTGCACCACGTCCTCGCGACCTGCCCCCGCCCGCGCCACATCGTCAAGACGGTGCTGACCGCCCGAGGCGGCGCCGCCGAACTGCGGCAGATGAGCAGCCGTGGCCTGCGCACCGGCCTGATGTTCGGCCCGGAGCGCGCCGGGCTGGACAACGAGGACATGGCCCGCGCCGACGCGCTGATCCGCTACCCGCTGAACCCGGCCTTCATGTCGCTGAACCTGGCGCAGGCGGTCATGATCATGGCCTATGAATGGTGGATGGCCGAAGACACCACCCCGCCGCGCACGTTGATGACCAATGAAACCCACGTCGCCACCAAGGGCGAACTGGACAATTTCATGCGTAATCTCGTCGGCCAGCTCGATGAATGCGGCTTCCTGCGCAACGAGCAGAAGCGCCCCGGCATGGTCCGCAACCTGCGCCATTTCTTCACCCGTGGCGAAGTCACGGAACAGGAACTCCGCACCCTGCACGGCGTGGTGACCGAACTGGCCCGTGGCCGCAAGGCGCGGGGAACCGGCGGCGAAGGCTGAAGCACGCCGGCCCCGCGCCTTTAACCTGGCATCCGCCAGAGCTTCTGATAGCCGGAATACAGCACCTCGGCACGGATGTTGTGCAGGAACTGATCCACAATCAGCCCTTTCCCACCCGGCCCGAGCGGCGGAACATTGAAATCATCCACGGAGATCAGCGTCCCCGGCCCGATGAGCGAACGCACAGCCATGATTTCCAGCGCATGATGCACGGCGCTGGGCATGGGGTCTTTCATATCGAGATCGAAGCTGTCGAGATAAATCAGCGCCGCCGGCCCCGTCATGCGGGCGCTCAACATATCGAGCGCCGAGACGGAATCATTCAGGATCGTCTGCGTCACCCCGCTACAGGCACGCCGGGCGCTATCGATGCTGTCCGGATTGATATCGATCGTGATGACGGAGCCATTCTTCTCGCGTGCGTACCAGTCGAACTGGAACGTGCTCTGCCCGTCGCCTTCCCAATTGTTCGGCACCCGCAGACATCCCGTCTCGATGATGAGCGGATCGCGATGACGGTCGAGGTGCTCGAACATCAATGCGAAACTATCCGCCCGCTTGCCCAGGCGGGACCGCATGAATGTCTCGAATCCTTCTCGAAATCCGCACGCCCGCGCCTCATCGGGCAGGCCGACATAAGCGTAATCCGCCTCCAAGCGGCCTGATTTCATGATATCGAGGGTCGTCCCCAGCTTGCGCAATGCCTCCACCGACGGACTGGCCCCGATCTCGCGGGCGACCGCTTCAAGCTTCTCAGGCGCCTCCAGCAGGCGTACGACCAGATCTTCCGCCTTATCGCCACTGATCCTGTTCAGGAGCGCAAGCAGGATCTCTTCCCTTCGACGGCTCCGCCTGCTCCGATTTGCGGTTCCCGCTTTTTCTGTCGTGGTCGCTGCTGTCGTCATCACGCGCCTCCGGGGATGCCTGGTCACATTGTCCGAGGGCAGCGCGCTCTTGCGCATCGCTGCCGGAAGCCGAGCATCTTGTGTCAAAGCGCCCCGGAACGCAAAATGGCGTCTCGATTAGGACTTTTCCGATAACCGCCGTCAGCGTGCGGCAATACGCAGCCGTTCCGCCACGCGCGCGTGGCCCATCAACGGCAGCAGGTCGCGCATTTCCGGCCCCTTCTCCTCACCCGTCAAGGCGACGCGCAGCGGGTGGAACAACCCCTTGCCGCTACGCCCCGTCGCGGCACGGATCGCATCGGTCCAACTCTTCCAGGTCTCGGAATCCCACGGATCGTCCGGCAGAAGCGACAGCGCCTGAAGCAGATAGCCGCCCTCCTCCTCGTCCTGCACCGGCGGCACGATCGTGCCACCGACCACATCCCACCAGTGCCGCAGTTCCGACAGCAGGTCGACATTGCCGCGCACGGCCAGCCAGAACGCTTCGGTCGCCCCTTCCGGCAGCAGGTCGCGCATGTCGGCGAACGGCTTCTGGTGCATCACCTTGCGGTTCAGCGCCATCAACTGCCGCATGTCGAACCGCGCGGCCGAACGCGAGACACGGCGGACATCATAGGTGGCCGCCAGTTCCGCGAAGGACAATGGCGCCGGATCGTCCGAACTGCCCAGCCGCGCCAGATACGAGACGACGGCCCCCGGATCGATCCCGTCCTGCCGCAGGGCACGCAGCGACAGCCCGTCGAAGCGCTTGGACAGCTTTCCCCCCGCCTCGTCCAGCAGCAGCGGCAGATGCGCGAAGGTAAAGCGCCCCGGCCGCGCACCCAGCGCCTCGGCAATGTCGATCTGCACGCCGGTATTGGTCAGATGGTCCTCGCCACGCAGAATATGCGTAACCCCGGTTTCCAGGTCGTCCACCACCGATGCCAGCGTATACAGCACCGTGCCGTCGGCCCGCACCAGCACAGGATCGGAAATGGAGGGCAGCTTGACCTGCGAACGCCCCATGACCAGGTCGTCCCACGCCACGATCCCGTCGGACAGACGGAAGCGCCAGTACGGCACCTTGCCGTTCGCCTCGGCCTGGGCGCGCTGCTCGGCCGTCATGCGCAGCATGGCGCGGTCATAGACCGGCGGCTTGCGCATGCGGATGCGCGCCTCGCGCTTGGCGGCCAGTTCCTGCTCGCTCTCGAAGCACGGATACAGGCGGCCGCTATCCTTCAGCGTCTCGATCGCCGCCGCATAGCGGTCCAGACGATCCGACTGGCGGAACGTCTCGTCCCAGCCGATCCCGAGCCATGTCAGGTCGGTGCGCAGCGCATCGGCATACTCCTCGCGCGAACGCTCGCGGTCGGTATCGTCGATGCGGAGCTGGAACGTGGCGCCATGGCGGCGCGCATACAGGGCGTTGGCAATCGCCTGGCGGGCGTTGCCGACATGGATCAAGCCCGTCGGGCTGGGCGCAAAGCGGAGTTTCATGCCGCCTATATGCGTCGGACGCGCCGGAAAGACCAGCCGGAACGCCCGCCGGCCCGGCCGTTATTCTTCGATATCGTCCTCATCATCCTCGACCAGCCGGCGCGGGTCCAGCGCCCGCCAGTCCCGCTCCATCGACGTGGCGGGATTGGCCGTGAAATCGTCCAGTTCGTTCGCCGAACGCCAGGCCTCGTCACCCGCGTCCTGGATTTCGGCATCCTCGCCGAACGTCAGCCACGATTGCAGCACCTCGCGCGGCGCGGCACCGGGCACCCGGCAACGCTCGATGCTGTCGCGCACATAGGCCCGCGCAAACGCATTGGCATGGGACAGATCGACGAAACCGCCGATTTCCTCGACGATTCCCTCTTCGGCGCCGCCCGACAGATCCATGATCCGGACGCGCCAGCCCGACTCGTCCGCCGTGGATTCGGAAATGGGAGGAGTATCGGTCAAATGCGCAATTCCCTGTCATGATGCCCGCAGGGCCATGCCCCGACGGCGGAATGGGATCAAGTGCCGGCGGCAGCCCGATCGCCCGCGCGACGCAGCAGAAACTCACGGCCGACCTTCACGCGGGGTTCGCCGTCATACGACACGATGTCGGCGGTCGCATAGGTTTCCGACCAGCGATCGGGAATGAACGAGCCGGTTCCCACCACGTCGATCGGCGCATGCGCATCGGCCATCGCCAGGCATTTCTCGACGTTGAACCCCGACGAGACGATAATCCGCACCTTCGGGAACCCGGCCTCGTCCAATACTTCGCGCATGCGCCAGATCGCGGCGGCCGAAACACCGGTCCCGACCAGATTCCGCAATTCGGTCTCGGACCGATAGCGCCGGATGGTGCCGGGGGTATTCCGCTCCAGCGCGGCATAGGATTTCTGGGGGTCCAGCCCCTCCAGAAACCGCCCGCCATGGGTATCCAGCCGCACCGCCAGCCGCCCCGCCGCCGCCAGTTCGGGAAAGGCACGGCACACCGCCAGCCCGTCCGTGACCTCGTGCCCGAAATAATCGGTCAGCACCACGAGGTCGGATTCGGGAAACGCCTCATGGAACATCTCGGCGGCACGCAGCGTCGAGCCCGCATAGCCGATCAGGGCATGCGGCATGGTGCCCAGCCCGGCCGACTGGCCGAAAAAGCCCGCCGTGGCATCGTTCGCACCACCGACAAAGCCCAGCGCACCCTCGCTCCGGGCCGCGAGACTGCCGATCGAGGCCGCATAGGCCATCTGTTCCTGCATCTCGAAGCCGGCGCAATGCCGGGCCTCCATGGCGAGAAAGCGCACTTTCGGCAGCGCCATCGCCATCTGGTAGGCATTCAGCGCCGCCACGCAGGGCGGCCCGAGCTTCTGCAACAGCAGAGTCTCCAGGTCGGCCAGCGCCGCGAACGAGCCGGTGATGTAAACCAGCGGCTCCCCCGCCCCGACCCACGCGCCCTCGGCAAACATCACCTCATGCGTCAGGGATATCCCCCTTTCGCGGGCCACGTTGTCCAGCCATTCGGTCATCAGCCGCGTCGCGGAGAGGACCGGCCGGCGGACGAACAGGGCATAGGTCACCCGCCGATCGCCGAAGCGGGTGACGATGTCGCGCGTCCGGTTGAAATAGGCATCAGTCCGCGCCCGGATGGTCGCATCATCCAGCGCCTGAGATGGACCGAATGCCGTAGGTGACTGGACTGCCGACATCGTTCCTCCGATGTTTTTTCCGTTACGCGGCCTCCGTGCCCGTCTTGCCCGACCCGCCACGCAGGCGCGCCGTCAGTTCCTCGGCCAGCAGGAATGCCATCTCCAGCGACTGCTCGGCATTCAGCCTCGGGTCGCAGAAGGTCTCATACCGTTCACCAAGATCGGCTTCCGTCAAGCGGTGAGCACCGCCCACGCACTCCGTCACGTTCTGCCCGGTCATCTCCACATGCACCCCGCCAGGGTGGGCGTTTTCCGCCTGAAACACGTCGAAAAACCCGCGAATCTCGCTCAGAATCGCCTCGAACGACCGGGTCTTGATCTTGTTGACGGTCGAGATCGTGTTGCCATGCATCGGATCGCACAACCATGTGACCGTGCGGCCCGAGGCCACGACCTTGCGCAGCAGCGCCGGCAGATGCCGCGTCACGCCCTCGGCCCCCATGCGCGAGATCAGCGAGATCCGGCCCGGCTCGTCCTTCGGGTTCAGGATCTCCAGCAGGCGCTCCAGATCCTCGATCGTCGTTGTCGGTCCCACCTTGATGCCGATCGGGTTGCGCACGCCACGCAGGAACTCGACATGCGCGCCATCCGGCTGGCGGGTCCGATCACCGATCCAGACGAAATGGGCCGAGCAGTCGTACCATTCCCCCGTCGTGGAATCGATGCGCGTCAAAGCCTGTTCATAAGGCAGCAGCAGCGCCTCGTGCGAGGTATAGAACTCGGTCTCGTCCAACTGCCGGCTGGTGGCACCGGTCACGCCGCAGGCGGCCATGAAAGCCAGCGTCTCGTCGATCCGCTCGGCCAGCACGCCATAACGCTTGGCCAGCGGCGAACGCTCGACGAAGCCCAGGTTCCAGCGATGCACCTCATGCAGGTTGGCATAGCCGCCGCCGGCAAACGCCCGCAGCAGGTTCATCACCCCGGCCGACTGGAAATAGCCGGTTTCCATGCGCACCGGGTCGGGAATCCGCGCCTCGGGCGTGAAGGCCGCACCGTTGATGATGTCACCGCGATAGGACGGCAGGCTCACGCCATCCACCGTCTCGCTATCCGACGAACGGGGCTTGGCGTACTGGCCGGCCATGCGGCCGATCTTCACCACCGGCACCTTGGCGCCGAAGGTCAGCACCACCGACATCTGCAACAGCACGCGGAACGTGTCGCGGACGATATCGGCGGTAAACTCGCTGAAGCTCTCGGCGCATGCGCCGCCCTGCAACACGAAGGCCTTGCCCTGCGACGCGGCGGCCAGGCTGGCCTTCAGGCGCCGCGCTTCGCCGGCAAAGACCAGCGGCGGATATCGGCGCAGCCGGTCCTCGACCGCCTGAAGCACGGTCGCGTCGGGATATGACGGAACCTGACGGATGGGAAACGACCGCCAGCTTTCCGGCGTCCAGGCCTGCCGGGAAGATTTGTCGTGGCTGTGCGTCGCACTCATGGTCGGTTCCTAAAATTCCTCTGATCGTCCGGTCGCGACATCCCAGCGATGCGCGCCGCCATCTCCCCCAGCCCGCGCCCCGATGGCCGGCCTTGCAACGGGGGAGCCTTTATGTCGAAAATCGCCTCTCAACGCAAAGAGGATCATCGTCTCGCAGGCGCCGGACGACATATTCGTACGCCCGCATGGCCGATGCACCGCTTTCCCCGCCTGCCTGCCATGTTTTCCGGGCGTGCAACGGCCCGCCGCAATCGGCTAGACCGGCTGGAACAGGGACAGGTCGCTATCATATGCCACGGATCGCCCCGCAAGGCCCCCCTCCCGCCCACCTGCGGCATGGAAGGGGTCTTAACGGCCCAAGGCACACATGACATGGTGTGTCCCATATGAAATGGAAGGATTTCCCATGCCGGCCACATTCCGCACCAGCCTGCTTCCGCTTCTGGCCGGCTTCTGCCTGCTTGCCGTCCCCGCGCTCGCAGCACCTGGCGACACGCAGCAGCATCCGCAGAACCAGGACGGGGTCGAAGCCCAGCGCGGCGAAGACCTGACCGTCAAAGGCCGTCGCAGCCTGCCCCCCGGCTATCAGGACGCACCGTCGATGGACATGACCCACGGGCCGGACCCGGATCACGAAGCCAACGTGCATCGCGACGCGGTCACCGGCACCGACCTGTCACGCTTCGGCAGCGCCTATCAGAGCAGCAGCCCCTACGGTCAGGGCCAGCTCGGCGACGCCACAGGCAATGGCTGGGTCACGCCGCGCTAAGTCATCCGCCAGGAAAACGCGCGCCGCCCGATCCGGCGCGCGTCCGGAACGGACAACATCGCACAGTTCAGTCGCTGGACCGCTCCGTGACCCGCGTGCGCGTCCGCATGGTCACGAACTCCTCGGCCGATGTCGGATGAATGCCGACCGTGCGGTCGAAATCCTGCTTGGTCAGCCCCGCCGTCACGGCAATGGCCAGCCCCTGCATCATCTCCGGCGCATCGTCACCCAGCATGTGCGCGCCGACGACCTTCTGGCTCGCCTGATCCACCACCAGCTTCATCACCGTCTTGCGCGTGCGGCCACTGAGCGTGTGACGCATCGGCGTAAAGCGCGCCAGATAGATATCGACATTGCCCTCGCGCGCGGCCTCGCTCTCGGTCAGGCCGACACTGGCCAGTGGCGGCGAGAAGAACACGGCCTTGGGCGTCGTCTCCAGCGACCATTCGCGCGGATGTCCGTGACCGAACAGACGATCGGCCAGACTATGCCCCTCGGCAATGGCAACCGGCGTCAGGTTCATCCGGTTCGTCACGTCACCGATGGCGAAGATGCCCGGCACGTTGGTCTCGCCCATGGCATCGACGACGATCCGGCCACCCGCCGTCACCGACACACCGGCATGGTTCAGCCCCAGCGCATCCACATTCGGATTGCGCCCGGTGGCGAAGAACACGCAATCGGTCTCGATCTTCGCGCCATTATCCAGTTCGACCGTGTAGTGGCGGCCATGGGCACGGATCGCAACCGGCGACCGCCCCGCATGCTGCCGGATGCCCCTGCTCTCAATGGCCTCGTGCAGCGCCGTGCGCAGATCATGGTCGAACCCGCGCAGCGGCAGATGCTGGCGATAGACCAGATCGACCTCCGACCCCAGTCCCTGGAAAATGCCGGCGAATTCCACGCCGATATAACCGCCGCCGACCATGCACACCCGCTTCGGCCGCGCGTCGAGATGAAACGCCTGGTCCGAGGAAATCGCATGCTCGATTCCCGGAATCTCGGGCAGATCCGGCCGCGACCCGGTCGCGATCACGATCCGCGCCGCCGTCACGCGCCGCACCGGCGCGTCGGGCGCCAACGCGCCCGGCCCGATCACGATGGTATGCGCGTCCTCGAACCGGGCGGTGCCGGTAAACAGCCTCACCCCGGATTTTTCCAGCATCGAGACATAGATGCCGTTCAGGCGCGTAATCTCATGGTCCTTGGCGGCGATCAGCGCCGCCCAGTCATGATGGCCGGGGGCGACCTCCCAGCCAAACCCATGGCTGTCACGGGCCAGATCGCCATATTCGGCGGCCTGGACCATCAGCTTCTTGGGCACGCACCCCAGATTGACGCAGGTGCCGCCCCAATGCCGGTTTTCGGCGACGGCCACGCGGGCACCGTGCGCGGCGGCGATGCGCGCGCAACGCACACCGCCCGACCCCGCACCGATGACGAACAGGTCGAAATCATACGTCATGTCGGATTCCCGATCAGCGTTCGGCGAACGCCTTTTCGACCACATAGGCACCGGGCTTCGAATTGTTGCCCTCGTCGAAGCCGCGGGATTCCAGCAGTGCTTCGGTGTCGGCCAGCATTTCGGGCGAACCGCAGATCATCACGCGGTCATGCTCGGGGTCCAGTTCCGGAATATTCAGATCGGTGAAGATCTTGCCGGACTCGATCAGCTTGGTGATGCGGTCAGTCACCGCGAATTCCTCGCGCGTCACCGCCGGATAGTACAGCAGCTTGCCCGACACATCCTCGCCCAGGAATTCATGCTGCGGCAGTTCGTGGCGGATATGGTTGGCATAGGCCAGTTCGCCGGAGATCCGCACCGTATGGCTCAGGATCACCTTGTCGAACCGCTCATAGACCGCCGGGTCCTTGATCAGGCTCATGAACGGCGCCAGCCCGGTACCCGTCGAGAGGAAATACAGGTTGCGGCCGGGGCGCAGATTGTCCAGCAGCAGCGTGCCGGTGGGCTTGCGGCCGATCAGCACCTTGTCGCCCGGCTTGACGTGCCGCAGGCGCGAGGTCAGCGGGCCGTCGGGCACGGCGATGGAGAGGAATTCGAGCTGTTCCTCGTAATTCGCGCTCGCGATCGAATAGGCGCGCAGCAGCGGCTTGCCCTCGACCTCGATGCCGATCATCGCGAACTGCCCGTTCTCGAACCGCAGCGCGGCATCGCGGGTGGTGGTGAAGCTGAACAGACGATCGGTCCAGTGATGGACGGTCAGGACCGTCTCGGCATTCAGATGGCCGTAGGTCTTGGTCGGCTCGGCCAGATGATACACGCCAGCCTCACCCGGAACGGGTTCCAGACCGCTCGGCACGGCCTCCGCAGGCAGGGTCCCAACAGGCATGGTCCCAACAGGCATGGTCAACGTATCGGACATGAGATCAGAACTCTCCGTCATGACAGGAACTCATAGGCCACGACCCGCGGCATGCGCCCCGTTCGTGCAGGAGGGAGAGATGTTTAAGCACCCTACGCCCCCGATGCCAGCACAAAACCGCGATCGGAGGGTTGAGACACGGGCAGATCTGCCCCACGCACAACCGTTGTGAGATGACGCGCAATGGCGCACAAACCGGATATGACATCCAATTCCCCCGCCGTCAGCGCCGTCGCCGCCGCCATTGCCGAAACCGGCCTGACCGTCGAAACCCGCGAACTGCCCAAACTGGAACGCACGATCGCCCGCGCCCTGACACCGGGGCAGGATCGCGTCGACGATGCAACTTTCCGCGCGGCGCTGTGTACCGTACGCCGCAAGCCGTGGGGCTCGCGCCTGATGGACCTCACCCGCCGGGCAGGTCAGGTGTGGGTCACGCGCGCGGATACCGAAGCCGCCGCCGCCACGATCGACGACCCCGAACCCGATGATGCCCGGCTGCTCGATGCGCTGTCCGCCGTCATCCGCGCGCGCCTGCGCGCCACCGCCCCCACCCCCGAGGCGGCGGTCGAAACCATCCGCGCCGACCTGTTCGACGGCACCGGCCGCGTCCTGACCCCCGCCGAGACCGAAACCCTGTCCCGCGCGGTGGCCGAAGCCTTCGCGCTGGACCCGCGCTCGGGCTTCGTCGAGGGCATGCGGCGCGACGCCGACATCAGGCGGCAGGAACAGGAGGCCATCGAACAGGCCGCCCGCACCCGCCGCACCGAGGAAGAACGCCGGCTACAGGAATGGGAAGCCAGCCTGGTCGGCTTCTCCGAGGTCCCCCGCCTGCTGCGCTGCTCGGGCAAGGAAGCCCTGCGCTGGATCGCCGAAAACCGCCTGCCCGTCGCCCGCCGCGTGCCGCAGCCGGACGGCACGGAGCACTGGGAATTCGACCCCAGGGAACTGGTGGCCCTGCGCAAGCACCTGCCGGAATGGCGCGGCGGCGCCCCCACCACCCCCGCCCTGGTTCCCGACGCCGGCACCCGCAAGGTCGGCAACGCCGTCATCGCCCGCGTCGCGGCACTCGATCGCTACGCCGCACATTTCAAGACCGCACGCGCATTGAAGCGCCGGATCACACTCGTCACCGGCCCGACCAACAGCGGCAAGTCCCACACGGCGCTGGAAGCCCTGGCACGGGCCGAAAGCGGCATGGCCCTGGCCCCCCTGCGCCTGCTGGCCCACGAATTCCGCGAAGCCCTGACCGCGCGCGGCGTCCCCACCTCGCTGGCAACGGGCGAAGAGCGGATCGAAATCCCCGGCAGCCGCCACCTCGCCGCCACGGTCGAGATGTGCCCGCTGCACAACCCCGTCGATGTCGCCATCATCGACGAAGCCCAGATGCTGTCGGACCCCGATCGCGGCGCGGCCTGGACGGCGGCGATCATGGGCGCCCCCGCGCGGCACCTCTACGTACTGGGCGCCCCTGACTGCGTGCCGATGGTCCGCCGCATCGCCGAACTCTGCGGCGACCCGCTGGATGAAGTCCGACTGGAACGCAAAGGCCCGCTGGTCACCGCCAGCGAAGCGGTCCAGATCAAGGACCTGAAACCGCACGACGCGCTGATCGCCTTCTCGCGGCGCGAGGTGCTGGACCTGCGCGCCCTGCTGGTCGCGCGCGGCCGCAAGGTCGCCGTGGTCTACGGCGCCCTCAGCCCCGAGGTCCGCCGGGCCGAAGCCCAGCGATTCAACGACGGCGCCGCCGATATCCTGATCGCCACCGACGCCATCGGCATGGGCCTGAACCTGACGATCCGGCGCGTGATCTTCACCGCCCTGCGCAAGTTCGACGGCACCCAGACCCGCGACCTGAACGCACAGGAAGTCAAACAGATCGGCGGCCGCGCCGGCCGCTACGGCAAGCACGAACAGGGAATCGTGGCGGTGCTGGCCGGCGCCGGCAGCGCCGCGTTCGTGCGCACCATGCTCGCCGCGCCACCGGCCGAACCCACCGACCTGCGCCCGCAGGTCCAGCCCGATTCCGACATCATCCAGGCGGTGGCGGCCGAAATCGGCTCGGAGAGTCTGTTCGGCGTGCTGTCGCGCATCCGCCGCGCCGTGCTGCGCCATGACGACCCGAACTACCGCCTGGCCAACATGGAACAGGCCTTCGCCATCGCCACCGCATTGGAAGGCGTCACCGGCCTGACGCTGGCCCAGCGCTGGGTCTATGCGATGTGCCCGGTGGACGACCGCGACAACGGCATCCAGCGCCTCGTCCAGTGGGCCGCCGATCACGCCGCCGACCGTCCGGTCATTCCCCCCGGCACCGGCCGCCTCCCCCCCGCCGAACGCGCCGATCGCGTCGAGCTGGAACGCGCGGAAAAACGCCACAAGCGCCTGGTCGCCTGGCGCTGGCTGGCCCTGCGCTTCCCCGA
This sequence comes from Gluconacetobacter sp., assembly GCF_047721585.1. Classification (NCBI taxonomy): domain Bacteria; kingdom Pseudomonadati; phylum Pseudomonadota; class Alphaproteobacteria; order Acetobacterales; family Acetobacteraceae; genus Gluconacetobacter; species Gluconacetobacter sp. The sequence goes on along the minus strand of NZ_JBDNXE010000029.1, from coordinate 24,508 downwards.
CGCCTACCGCGCGAGCGAAGACGCCGAAGACGCCACCGCCCGCCTCAACGACTGGATCGAAGACGTTCTGCGCCAGCAGAGCAGCCGCGCCCGCGCGGACGAAGCCGGGCGGGGACGCCCGGTATCGAAACACCCCGGTCATGGACCTCGCAGCCAATCCGGCGACGGCAGATCCAGCGATCACCCCCCTGGTCCGAACGCCTACAAGCGGACAGACAGACCGCGCGGCAAGAGCCTCCGGACGCGCTGATCGCCGAACGACACGACGTCGTCTGACCGGCTCCATCGTCCCGAACCGCCTGGCCCGCGGTCGCGCCCGTTCCAAGACCCGAATCCCTTGAAACGCGACCCGACCGTTTCCGTTCCCTGAAAATGAGAATGATTATGAAAATCTATTGCAAAACATTGCCGCACATGAAATTAATATTAAGTCGCATCTGCATGGAACGAAACAAGTGTCTTATCGTGAGCGCATCAGACAAAAAGGCGGGAAGAATCCTCACTCCCGGCGAGTATGTGGCTTCGTCGTAACGTTTCTGCTTACCGGCACCAGCGCTCACGCGGTCGCGCCGATGGTCAATATGGGTAACGCAGCGGCGGCCGGAGACGAATCGTCAAACGGCGTCTTCGGTTTTCTCGACAATTGGAAGCGCAGCGCGAATCTGCTCGGCAACATGTGGGGCCTGCGCTCGGAACTGGGAAAAGCCGGTATCGTACTCGCCGTCCAGGAAACATCCGAGGTGTTCGGCAATCCTTCCGGCGGCATGCGTCGCGGTGCCGATTATGACGGCCTGACCGTGGCGGTACTTCAGATGAACACCCAGCGCGCCTTTGGCTGGTATGGCGGAACATTCCAGGTCAGCATGGAGCAGGTCCACGGCCGCAACCTCAGCGCCGACAATCTCGACGCCTATCAGACCATCAGCGGCATCGAAGCCGACCGTTCGACGCGGCTTTGGGAACTCTGGTTCGATCAGAAGCTTCTCGATCAGCAGAAGCTGGACATCAAGATCGGCCAACAGAGTCTCGATCAGGAATGGATGGTCAGCAGCAACGCGCTTGTGTTCGCCAACACCATGTTCGGCTGGCCGATGGTCCCCTCCGCCGATCTGCCGGGGGGCGGTCCAGCCTATCCGCTATCCGCGCTTGGCGTGCGCGGCAAATACTGGCTTACGACGCCGCTTTACGTGCAAGCTGGCATCTTCAGCGGCAGCCCGGCCTATAACGTCTCGGGCGACGCCCAGCAGAGCAATCGGTCGGGCACCAGTTTCGTCCTCAATCGAGGCGTCATGGCGATCGTGGAATTCCAATATGTCTATCCGGGGCTGGGGGCCATGGTCTCGCCCGATGAGGGAGAGGCGCTTTCGCGCATCTACCGTATTGGCGGATGGTATGATTCGGAACCATTTTCCGACCAGTATTGGGACAATACGGGCAATGCGCTGGCCTCTCCCGCCAGCAACGGCACAGCCCTGACCCATCGGGGCGCGTTCAGTTTCTATGCGGTCGCGGACCAGATGCTCTGGCGCAGCCATGTCGATCCCAACCGGACATTCAACGTCTTTGGCCGCGCCATGGGCACGCCCCAGGCCGATCGTGTTCCCATCGATTTCAGCATGAATTTCGGCTTCACCTTCAAAGACCCGCTGCCGTACCGGCAGGACGATACGCTCGGCCTCGCCATGGGGTACACCCATGTCAGCAGCGCGCTGGCGAATTACGATCGTGCCGTTCGCAGATATACCGGCGCCTACAGCCCCGCGCAGGGCGGCGAATCCTACATGGAACTGATGTACCAATGCCAGATGACGGGCTGGCTGCAATTGCAGCCCGATTTCCAGTACATCTTCAACCCCTCGGGCGGCGTGCCCAATCCGCTCCATCCCGACCGGCGGATCAAGGACATCGCGGTCATCGGCCTCCGCTCGAACATCGCTTTCTAGAGCATATCCTTTTTGAACGCGTGCGTTCGAAAAGGTTAAGCCGCTCGTAAAAAACAACAAACCAGAAAATTTCCATCGAACCTGTTGTTCGGTGGAAATGCTCCGGGTGCAAACCTCATGAGACCCACGATGCGCTCCATTCTCTCCGCCCTTGCCTTTGTCGGCGCCGCCTGGGCCTGCGGGAGCCAACATGCCGCGGCGGCCCCCAAAGGCTTCCTGGAGACAATCCACCGCCACATGATGCTCGCTTCCACAAGCCCCGGCAATGGCGACCTGAACCCCTACGCCGTCTTCCTGGTGCCGCAAGACATGGGTGTCTTGCACAAGGACGAGGTGATGGTCACGAATTTCAACAACATCACCAATCTTCAAGGGACCGGCACGACGCTTGTCGTCTATTCGCCCGCGACGAAGACATCGCGGCTTTTTGCGAGCGTGCCACCCAACCTTGCCGCCTGTCCGGGAGGAATCGGCTTTACGACCGCATTGACAATCCTGAAATCCGGATGGGTCATTGTCGGCAGCACGCCGAGCAAGGACGGCACGACCGGGACGAAGGGCGACGGTTGCGTGCTCGTCTTCGACGCCAACGGCACGTTCACCGAGGCATGGAAGGGTCCCCTCATCACCGGCCCATGGGGCGATATCGCCAGCATCGATAACGGCGATTCCGCCGTGCTGTTCATCTCGATGGCCGCCGCCGGCCTGCCGGCGCCCGATGTGCGCGACCCCGTCACCCATTATCCGCCGATCCTGCACAATGCGACCGTACTGCGGATGAATCTGCGCATTCCATCTGGTCAGCCGCCGGTTCTCGAAAAGCAGACGGTCGTCGCCAGCGGGTTCGCCGGACGCGCGGATCGCGACAATTTTCTCTTTGGCCCGACCGGCCTCGCCCTCGACACCGATGGCACGCTTTACGTGACCGACGGGTATGACGAGGAAGTCACCGCCATCGACAATGCGGTGAACCGCACGGACCCGGTCACACGCCAGAACGACGCGGTGGGGCGGGTCATTACCAAGGGGGGATTGCTGAACTGGCCCCTGGCGATGATCTGGGTGCCCGGACATCACCTGCTGGTCGCCAACGGGCGCAACGGGCAGGTGGTCGAAATCGACCCGGACGCCAAAAAACAGATCTACGCGCAATGGGTGGACAGCGACCAGGCGCAGCAACCGCCCGGCAACGGCGATCTCTTCGGCTTGGCCATGACACCGGACAACAAAGGTTTCTATTACGTCGAGGATGATATGAACACGCTCAATCTGAGCGCGCCTTGAGGCGACCGGCTATGATCATTTCACTGCCGCGCCGCGCGGTTCTCAGTGCGGCTCTGGGCGTTGCGGGCACGCGCCTGCTCGCCTCGTCACCCGCTTTCGCCATAACGCCTTCCGTGCCGCACCAACCGGGGATCGCGACGCCGCAACAGCCCTTTCTCTATTTCATCGCCTTCGACCTGACCGCCGAAAAGCGTCAGGACGTCGCCGCGCTGATGCGGCGCTGGAGCATGGCGGCCGATGCGTTGATGGCCGGCCGGCCCGTCCCCGGCTTCGTCGATCCACAAGACGCGGAAGGGCTGTCGGCGAAGGGTCTGACGCTGACCTTCGGCTTCGGCCCCGGCCTGTTCCTCAAGGACGGCAAGGATCGTTACAATCTGGCCGCCCGGCGTCCGGCGCCCTTGGCCGATCTTCCGCGTTTCAACGGAGATCAACTCGTCCCGGCCCATACGGGCGGCGATCTGTGCATCCAGAGTTGCGCGGGCGATCCGCAGACAGCGTTTCACGCCATACGCGTCCTCGCGGCGCTCGCCTACGACACGGCAACGCCCCGCTGGGCCCAGACCGGCTTCATGCCGAGCTTCGGCAAGGGCAAAACGCCGCGCAACCTGATGGGCTTCAAGGACGGAACGATCAATCCCGACATCGACGACCCCAAGGTCGCCGATCGCGTCCTCTGGGCCGCGCCGGACGATCTGCCCTGGATGCAGGGCGGAACCTATCTGGTCGCGCGCATCATCCGCATGGCGCTGGAACATTGGGACAGGATGAAAGTCGGGTTCCAGGAACAGACCATGGGGCGCCAGAAACAGAGCGGCGCGCCCATCGGCGGCCACCGCGAGTTCGACCCCCTGACGCTGAAGCAGATGGACAAGGACGGCAACCCCGTCACGGCCCAGGGCGCCCACGCGCGCCTCGCGGCTCCCGAGGAAAATGAGGGCGCCCAGATTCTGAGGCGCGCCTATGCCTATGACAACGGTTTGAGCTACGTCGCCGAACGATGGCCGCCCTGGCGCCAGGGCAACGAGTTCGACGCCGGATTGATGTTCCTCGCCTATCAGCAGGACCCGCGTACCGGTTTCACAAAAATCTTCGAACGCATGTCGAAATTCGATATGATGAACCAGTTCACCACCCATGTCGGCGGCGGCCTGTTCGCCTGCCCCGGACGCGCGTCCGGCGACTATGTGGGCCAGCGGCTTCTGGAGGCGTAAATGCACGGGATAAAGGCGATTTCGCGATGGTTCGGAATCGCCCTTGTCACGCTGCTCGCCTCCTGCGCGCACGCCCCTCCACCCCAGCGCGCCGCTCCGCCGAAAAACGCATTCCGACAGTTCGATCCACCGTCACCCGGTGTCGCGAACCGACCGCAACTCAATCTGGGCGGGGAATATTGACGCCCCGGCGCGCGTCAGGGCACTCCCACCACCGCAAGCCCGCCCATATACGGCCGCAGCACCTCCGGCACCGTGATGCTGCCGTCCTCGTTCTGGTAATTCTCCATCACCGCGATCAATGTGCGCCCGACCGCCAGGCCCGAACCGTTGAGCGTATGGACAAACTCCGGCGCCGCCCCCTCGGCCGGCCGAAAACGGGCATTCATCCGCCGCGCCTGGAAATCCCGCGTGGTGGAGCACGACGAAATCTCCCGCCACGCATCCTGCCCCGGCAGCCACGCTTCCAGGTCGAACGTCTTCGCCGCACCGAAACCGGTATCGCCGGCGCACAGCAGCATCCGACGATAGGGAATGCCCAGCCGCTCCAGCACCGTCTCGGCGCATCGTGTCATGCGCTCCAGTTCCGCGTCGCTGTCTTCCGGCCGGGTAACCGACACCATCTCCACCTTCTGGAACTGGTGCTGCCGCAGCATGCCACGCGTATCGCGGCCGGATGCCCCGGCCTCGCTGCGAAAACAGGAAGACAGCGCGACCATCCGGCGCGGCAGGGCCGCCCCCGGCAGAATGTCCCCCGCCACGCTGGCCGTCAGCGGCACCTCGGCGGTCGGCACCAGCCAGCGCCCGTCCTCGGTGCGGAAGGACTGGTCGGCGAATTTCGGCAGCTTGTCGGTGCCGAACATCGCGGCCTCATTGACCAGCACCGGCACCGCCGTCTCGGTATAGCCATGCTCCTGCACATGCAGGTCGAGCATGAACTGCCCCAGCGCCCGCTCCATCCGCGCCAGCGCCCCCCGCAGCACCACGAAGCGCGCACCGGACAATTTGGACGCGGTCTCGAAATCCATCATGCCCAGCGCCTCGCCCAGCGCGAAATGCTCGCGCGGGGCAAAGGCGAAGTTCCGCCGCTCGCCGACCTGATGCACGACCACATTGGCGGCCTCGTCGGCTCCATCGGGCACGGCCTCATCCAGCCGGTTGGGCAGCGTCACCAGCAGATCGCGGATTTCGGCATCGCAATCCCGGACCACCGCTTCAAGCCGCTCGATCTCCTCGCGCAGCGCAACAGCCTCTGCCTCCAGCGCCGCGCTGTCGGCACCCGTCCGCCGCAGGGTTCCAATCTCCTTCGACAGCGTCTTGCGCCGGGCCTGCCGATCCTGCAACGCCGTGACGGCGGCACGCCGGTCTTCGTCCAGCCGCACCACATGACCGGCAACGGGGGCATCGCCCCGGCGCGTCAGGGATGCGTCAAAAGCGGCCGGATCGGCGCGGAGCGCGCGAAGGTCATGCATCGGAATTCTCCTGGTCCGGGTCCTCGGGGCGCTTGGGTTGAACCATGCGCGCACAGATGATGGAAATTTCGTACAACCCGATCAGCGGCACCGCCAGACCGGTCTGGGTGATGATGTCCGGCGGCGTCAGGATCGCCGCGATCACGAAAGCCCCCACATAGGCATAGCGCCGGAAGCGTTTCAGCGTGGCGGCGGTCACGATCCCCACCCGCGCCAGCAGCGTCAGCGCCACCGGCAGTTCAAACGCCACGCCGAACGCCATGATCAGCTTCATGACCAGCGCGAGATATTCCGACACCTTGGCCTGAAGCTGGATCTGCAACCCGTCCTGCCCGTCGGCGGTCTGGAACGACAGGAAGAATTTCCAGGCGAAGGGAAAGACGAAATAATAGGCCAGCGCCGCCCCCATCACGAACATGATCGGGGTCGCGACCAGAAACGGCAGAAAGGCCCGCTTCTCGCTGCGATACAGCCCCGGCGCCACGAACATCCACGCCTGCATGGCCACCATCGGAAAGGACAGGAACCCCGCGCCGAAGATCGCCACCTTGATGTAGGTAAAGAAGGCTTCATACAGCGCCGTATAGATCAGATGCGGCTGCTCGCCCTGCGCGCGCATCACGTCGCCCAGCGGCTGGGCGAGAAACAGATAGATCCGCGCCGAGAAATGGTAGCACAGCAGGAAACACAGGCCGAACGCCGCCGCCGACCAGATCAGGCGGCGCCGCAATTCGACCAGATGTTCCAGCAGCGGCATCGGCTGGTCGTTGATCGGATCGCCATGGCTCCGATTGTCGTCGTTCAGGTTCGTCGCTCCCGGCTTGGACTCGTCCATCACGTCGGCTCTCCCGCGGGCACCGTCCGCGCACCGGGCGCATCCACCGGCACGCGCCGCGCCCCATGGATCACCCGCACCGGCGGCAGGAAAGCGGGCGGATGCAGCCGCGCCCGATCGGCCGCCAGCCGCCGCGCCACGGCAGGCGGCAGCAGGGCGGGCGCAGGACCGGCATCGACGACCGCCGGAAAGGCTGCCTCGTCCCGAGGCTGCGCCGGCGGCACATAGCCATAACGGTGCTGCCCGTCCGGATCGTAACCGGGTGCCGTGGCCAGCGGCGGGACCAGCGGTGCTCCGGGCCGCGTATCCAGCGGCGATTCGTTGAAGGTGCGCTGAAGCGTTCCGTCATCGTCGATCGCCCGCATGATCTGGTTGCGGACATTGAAGCGCCGGATGCCGTTCAGCGTATCCCGCGCCTCGGTCAGGTCGGCCTCGCGCACCATCTCATCGACATGGGTCTGAAATTCCGAGGCCATCTTGCGGGCCTTCTTGATCAGACCGGTAACGGTGCGGATCGCCACCGGCATGTCCTTTGGCCCGATCAGCAACAGGGCGACGACACCGATCAGCGCCATCTCGGACCATGCGAAATCAAACATGACCGATCCGTGGCTCAGATATGGACATTGACCAACTCAGACATGACAGGGCGCGAACCGCGTCGAAACAGGCGCGGAAAGGAAGGACACCTATCACGCCACCGGCGGAGCGGAAACCGCTTCCGTCTTCGCCTCCTCCGGAGCGGCGGCCCGCAGGACGGGATTATCCGGCACATCCACCAGCAATTCCTCGCGCCGGGGCAGATCGCGCAGGTCGCGCAGGCCGAAATGCCGCAGGAAATCGGCCGATGTCCCCCACAGGATCGGCCGCCCCGGAACCTCCTTGCGCCCGCGCGGCACGATCAGCGAGGCTTCCAGCAGATTGTCCAGCACCTGCTGGCTCAGCGACACGCCGCGAATGTCCTCGATTTCCGCGCGGGTGCAGGGCTGGTGATAGGCGATGATCGCCAGGCTCTCCAGCGTGGCACGGGGCAGTCGGCGCGGGCGCTGCAACACGCGGGTCAGGCGGGGCGCCAGGTCGGCCACGGTCCTGAACTGCCATCCACCGGCCACCTGGACCGGCGCCACGCCCCGTCCCTCATATTGCCTCACGACGCCCTCGATCACGGCACGCACATAGGCCGCCAGATCCTCGGCCTCGGGCGGCACCAGACCCTGCCCCTCCAGCAATTCGGCGATCGCGCGTTCGGATACCGGCTCCGGGCTGGCAAAGATCATGGCCTCGATCAGCCGGATCGCCATCGGCACGGCCGGCGTCCCCGCCTCCTCGGAATGTCCCGAAGCCGGGCTGCCTACGGCCCCGGCGATACCCGGTTCCTCGCCGGAAACCGGCGCGAACGGTGCCTGCTGACTGTCGTCGGTCATTCCGCCGCGTCCATCCTCTCCATTTCCGGCGCCACATCCGGCCCCGTATCCGGCCCCACATCCGGACCATCGACCGCCTGCCCTCCGGCATTGGGGCGCAGCATGATCCGGCCGAACTGTTCATCCTGCCGCAGTTCGATCGTCCCGTTGCGGGCCAGTTCCAGCCCGGCGATCAGCGTGCCGGCCATCGCCGCCCGGCGCTGCCGCATGCGTTCCTCGTCATCCTCGCCCTCCATCGCCGGCCCCCCTTCGGGCAGGAAAGCCCCAAGCTCGCACCACGCCCCGCCACCGGGGATGGTGTCGGCGCCCAGCAGGCGGTGCAATCGGGCCAGCGCGTCCTGCACCGTCCAGAAATGCATCCGCCGAGGCTGATAGACCCGCTTGCGCGCCCCCCGCCGCATGGCGGCCATATAGGCACCCATCAATTGCGGCAGGTCCAGCGCCAGCCCGGAGCGGTCGATTTCCGTCAGGTCCTCGCGCTCGCCACGGGCAAATACGTCGCGGCCCAACTGGGGGCGCGCCCCCAACCACGCCGCCGCCTGCCCGATCCGCGCCAGTTCGACCAGCCGCGCCTGGAGCAGTTCGGCCGCCTCCTCGGCGTCGATATCCTCGCCGTCCTCGGCCGGCAGCAGCAGGCGCGATTTCAGCCAGGCCAGCCATGCGGCCATCACCAGCCAGTCGGCCGCCAGTTCCAGCCGGATGCGGCGGGCCGATTCAACGATCGCCAGATATTGCTCGACCAGTTGCAGGATCGAAATCCGCGCCAGATCGACCTTCTGCGCCCGCGCCAGTTCCAGCAGCAGGTCCAGCGGCCCCTCGAACCCGTCCAGATGCAGCATGGGCGCGGTCAGCCCATCGGGCAGGCCCTCCTGCCCTGGCCCATGAAGACTGTCGACGGGCGCGGTCGCCAACGGCCCGGCCTAGAACCCGGCCAGGGTGCAGGCCAGACCGTTCAGCCGCACATGCTCGCAGAACGACGTGGCCTGGGCGATGCTGGCAAACCCGCGCGTGCGCAGCCGGAAGAACACGGCGCCATTGCGTTCGGTCCGCTCGATGACCGGCGTATGGCTCCCGAACAGCTCCGGATAATGCTGCGTCAGGCGCGCCCACTCCTTCTCGGCCGCCTGCTGCGAATCCAGCGCCGCAAGCTGCACGCCATAGCGCCCGCCCGCCACCGGAGCCGGCGCGGCGGGCGCCACCGCAGGCGCGACACTGGCGGCCACCGGCGCGGATGCGGCAGGCTTGGCGGGCAGCGACGCCGACGGCGGCGGCAACGCGGCACCAGAGCCCGGAACGGCGGCAGCCGGCGCGGGACTGGCGGCAGGCGACGCAAGCGGCGCCTCGGACACAGGCGCGCTGGCCGATGCCGGCACGGATGCGGCGGCAGGCGGCGTCGCGGCCGGTGCCGTTGCCGGTGTCGTTGCCGATGCCACATCCGTGGCCGGCGGCTGACCGTATTGCTGGGCCAGACGGTCGGGGCGCGGCTGTTCCGGCCCCGGTGCCAGACGCGCCACCGCGCCATCATCGCCAGTTGGCGCCTCGGCTCCCAGAACCTGCATGCCACCCGGATCGACCGGCCTTACCCGCACCGGGCCGGGCGGCGGCCCAAGAACGGGAATGCCCGTCTGCTGATGTCCCAGCAGCGCCCAGCCGCCGATGCCAAGCACCAGCAGGCCACCCAGCCCCGCCGCACCATAAGCCAGCCGGCGCGTCGTGGGGTCGGCGCCCAGCAATCCGCCGGCCCGGCGGGCCGGGCGCTTGCGCTGTGGCGGCGGCGCTTCCTCATCGCCGTAATCGGCGCTCATGCGCTCGCGCACGCGGTTCAGGCGGTCCTCATAAGGGTCGCGGCCGGAGGGATCGGTATCGCTCATCGCATTTCCTCAACCGGCTCAACACCCAGAACCGCCAGACCCGAACGGATGACCGTGGCCGTAGCCTCGACCATCGCCAGCTTCGCACGGGTGGCAACCAGATCATCTTCCTGCAAGAACCGCAGTGTCGCATCATCGCGGCCACGATTCCACAATGTATGGAAATCGCCCGCCAACTCGCCAAGATAGAAGGCAATCCGGTGCGGCTCATGCGCCTGGGCGGCCCCTTCCACCGTGCGCGGCCACTGGGCGATCCGCCGCAGCAGCGCCAGTTCGGCATCCGACCCGATTCCATCGAGGTCCGCCTCGACCAGCGCCACTGGCGTAATCGCCGCCTCCCCCAGCATCTCCTGCGCCGCCCGCAGCACGGAACGGCAGCGCGCATGGGCGTACTGCACATAGAACACCGGGTTGTCGCGAGTCTGCGCCACCACCTGGTCCAGATCGAACTCCATCTGGGCGTCGGCCTTGCGCGTCAGCATGGTAAAGCGCACGGCATCGCGCCCCACCTCGTCGATCAGGTCGCGCAGCGTGACGAAGGTACCCGCCCGCTTGGACATCCGCACCGGCTGCCCGTCGCGCACGATCCGCACGATCTGGCACAGCAGCACATCGAACCCGACCGCCTCGCCCCCAACCGCCAGCGCCTGCACCGCCGCCTTCATCCGGGTGACGTAACCGCCATGGTCGGCGCCCCAGACATCGATCAGCAGGTCCGCGCCACGACGCACCTTGTCGTCGTGATAGCCGATATCGTTGGCGAAATAGGTGTTCGACCCGTCCGACTTGCGCAACGGCCGGTCCACGTCGTCGCCGAACGCGGTGGAGCGGAACAGCGTCTGCGGCCGGGCCTCCCAATCGTCGGGCAGCTTGCCCTTCGGCGGCTCCAGCACGCCCTCATAAAGCAGGCCCTGCGCATCCAGCCGCGCGATGGCCCGATCGGTCACGCCACCGGCCAGGATCGCGGCCTCGCTGGTAAAGACATCATGCCGGACGCCCAGCGCATCCAGGTCCTCGCGGATCATCGCCATCATCGCGCCGACCACGAAGGGCTTCACCGTGTCCATCCAAAGCTCGGCCGCCGCCGGCTGGCCATCCGGCCCGGCCAGCCCGGTGCCGTGCAACTCGGCCAGCGCCTGCCCCACCGGCACCAGATAATCGCCGCCATACTGGATGCCGCCGGGCACCAGCGCGGCGAACGCCTCGCGGTCCATGGTCGTGCCGATGGCCTCCAGGTACCGCCAGTAGGCGGCCCAGGCCAGGGCGATCACCTGGGCGCCGGCATCGTTGATGTAATATTCCTTGGTGACCGCATAGCCGGCCTTGGCCAGCAGATTGGCCAGCGCATCGCCAACGACGGCGCCCCGGCAATGCCCCACATGCATCGGCCCGGTCGGGTTGGCCGAGACATATTCCACATTCACCCGCACGCCCTGCCCCAGCGTGGCGTCGCCATAGGATTCGCCGGCCCGCAGCACGTCGCCCACCACCGCGCGCAGCACCGATTCGTCCAGCGTCAGGTTGACGAAGCCAGGCCCGGCCGGTTCCGCCTTCGCGATGCCCGGCACCTCCACCAGCGCCGCCGCCAGTTCGGCCGCGATCTCGGCCGGGCGGCGCCGCGCCGGCTTGGCGGCCAGCAGGGCGGCATTGGTCGCCATGTCGCCATGCGCCGGATCGCGCGTCGGGGTCAGTTCCACCCGCGCCGCCACCTCCTCCGGCAGGTCCGGAACGATCCGTCGCAGGGCATCGCGCACATGCGAGAGATAGCGAACGAACAGGCTGTCGGACATGCGATGCGGCTTCCCACTGAAACACCGGCGCGGACGGATCGCCCGCCCGGCACGTATGAACGTTACTGGTCGGGCGTTTCAGCCCGCCACGGACAGATCCGTCAACCGTCGATGTTCTTCCATCGCGAATCGATCCGTCATCCCGGCTATATAATCGGCCACGATCCGCCGCGCACCCATCGCGTCGGTCGCCCGCGCCTCCTGCCGCCAGCCGTCCGGCAACAGCGAAATATCGTCGGCCAGAATCGAGAAGATCGATTCGACCGCGATCCGCGCCTTGCGCGTCATCCGGTTGACCCGCCAGTGCCGATACATCCGCGCATACAGAAAGGTGCGGATCGCCCCGTTATCGCGCGCCATGGCCGGGCTGTAGGCCACCACCGGCATCGCGGCCGCGCGCACGTCATCGGCCGATCGCGGGGCCAGTTCCGCCAGATTGCGCCGTGTCTGCTCCGTCAAATCCACCGCCAGCGCATTGATCACCCGGCGGATGGTCTCATGCCGCATCCGGTCCTGAAGATGCGTCTCCTCGGCCACGTCGCCCGACATGGCCACCCCGCCCGCCCGCTCCCGCACCAGCGCCAGCGCCGCGCCGACCACCGGCAGGTCCGCCAGATCCGCCAGGTCCAGCAGCCCGGCCCGCATCCCGTCATCCAGGTCGTGGGCGTGATAGGCGATATCGTCGGCCATGGCGGCAATCTGCGCCTCGACCGAGGCATAGCTGGACAGATCCAGCCCCAGCCCGTCCGCATACCGGGCGACATAGCCCGTCGGGTGGTCCACCGGGCCGTTATGCTTGATCAACCCTTCCAGCGTCTCCCAGGTCAGGTTCAGCCCGTCGAAATCGAAATACCGGCGTTCCAGCTTGGTCACCTGGCGCAGGGTCTGGGTATTGTGGTCGAAGCCCCCCCAATCCCGCATGGCCGCGGCCAGCGCGTCCTCACCGGCATGGCCGAACGGCGTGTGGCCCAGGTCATGGGCCAGCGCGAGCGTCTCGGTCAGGTCCTCGTCCACCGACAGGCTGCGGGCGATGGAGCGCGCGATCTGCGCCACTTCCAGCGAGTGGGTCAGCCGGGTGCGGAAGAAATCGCCCTGATGGTTGACGAAGACCTGCGTCTTGTATTGCAGCGTCCGAAAGCCCGCCGAATGCAGCACCCGGTCACGGTCGCGCTGCCATGGCGAACGACTGGGCGATTCCGCCTCGGCATGCAGGCGCCCCCGGGCGGTGGCGGTCTGGACAGCATAGGGTGCGACGCTCATATATAACCCCAATCCCGGATGGGTGGCGTAATCCCGGCCTCGGACAAGCCGGACCTCCGCCCCCTGTCGATAACCCGCCCGGCGCCGCAAGGCCAGCATGCTGGCTCAGCATGCCGCCAAGGGCCGCGCGACGATGGTGATCCCGATGGACATGCCGCTTCCCACTTCCCCCTCGCCCGACACGGCCTTCCGCGTCTCGCCCGAGGCCGCGACCCGGCTTCAGGACATCATCGCCGCCCAGCCGGGCGTCGACGCCACCTCCACCGCGCTGCGGGTCAGCGTGCTGGCCGGCGGCTGCAACGGCTTCCAGTACAGCTTCGCCCTGGACGGCGAGGCCCGCCCCGACGACATCGTGGTGCCCGCCGGCAACGCCCGCGTCCGGGTCGATCCCGCCAGCATGGACCTGCTGTCGGGCGCGGAACTGCATTTCAACGATTCGCTGATGGGCGCGCATTTCACGGTGCGCAACCCCAATGCCACCTCGTCCTGCGGGTGCGGCACCAGCTTCTCGATCGACTGAGCAGGCCGCCCGTCCAAGATGAAAATCGCAAGCTGGAACGTCAATTCCATCCGCCAGCGCCAGACGCATGTACTGGACTGGCTGGAGCGCGAGAAGCCCGACCTGCTCGGCCTCCAGGAAATCAAGTGCGAGGACGCCGCCTTCCCCGCCGAAGCCTTCCGCGCCGCCGGCTACGATTCGGTCGTGGTCGGGCAGAAGAGCTATAACGGCGTCGCCATCCTCTCGCGCGTGCCCTTCGCCGTCACGACCCGCGCCCTGCCCCCGCTGAACGACGACGCCCCGCAGGCCCGCTACGTGGAAATCGAGGCAAACGGCCTGATCTTCGGCAACCTGTATCTTCCCAACGGCAATTCGGGCGGCAGCGCGGGATACGAGGCCAAGCTGGCCTTCATGGAGGCCCTGGCCCTGCACGCGCGCGCCCTGCTCGATGCCGGCCGGGATTTCGTGCTGGCCGGCGACTATAATGTCTGCCCGACCGACGAGGATTGCGCGCCCGGCGCCCTGCCGCCAACCGACGCCCTGGTGCGTCCGGAAACCCGCGCCGCCTTCCGCCGCCTGATCTGGCTGGGCCTGACCGACGCCGTGCGCGCCCTGCACCCGCACGGCCGCCAATACACGTTCTGGGACTATCAGGCCGGCGCCTGGCCACGCGATTGCGGCCTGCGCATCGACCACGCCCTGCTCTCCCCCCGCCTGGCGGAGCGCCTGCGCGACGCCCACCCGGACCGGGACGAACGCGGCCGCAACCAGCCCTCCGACCACGTTCCCCTGATCATCACGTTGGACGACACCCCGACCTGAAAAGCCACCCCCCGTCAGCCACGGCACTGACGGGGGGACTTTCACGTCGTTCCGTCAGCGCAAGCCGGCCGTCAGCGCCAGCCGGGCCGCACCCATACCCAGCGCGGGCCACGCTGCATCCAGCGCGCCGGTCCCCAGCCCGCATACCGGCCACGGCGCACATAACGCCCCGGAACCCAGACATATCCGCCATTGACCCAGTCCCAACCGCCGCCGACCCAAACCCAGCCGGGGCGCGGGCGCGGCACCATTTCGGCACGCGGCGGCGGCATCGGGGGCGGCGCCCAGCCCGGCGTCACCGGCCCGTAGCGATAGGCTTGCGCCTGCGCCGGGGCCGCGTCGCCCACCGCCATGGTTCCCCCGGCGATCACACCCAGCGCCAGCAGGGCACCCCTGACAATCTGCCTGTTCATGCAAACCAACTCCTGTCCGCGTACGGGATCGTGGTCTCCCGTCAACGGCACTATGGTCCGATCATCATGGCGTTGAAATGGCGAAAAAATAACCGTGTGAAACCGCGCGCCGTCACGTCGGCGCGCGGCCGCGCCGACGCGGCGTCACCGCCCCCAGCGCCACGATCAGAATCAGCGTCAGGCTGCCCAGTTCGATCTGCACCCGCGTATCCGGCGTCAGCATCATCGTCACCATCACCAGCAGGATGGCACCGACCGTCAGCCATGAGAGGTAGGGAAACAGCAGCATCGGAAAGGCCGGCTGCCGCCCCTCGTCATGCATCTTCCGGCGCAGGGCGATCTGGGCGAAGACCACCATCAGATAGTCGAACAGGATGATCGCCCCGGAAGCATTGAGCAGAAAGCCGAAAACCTCGCCCGGAAAGGTCGCGGCAATCACGGTCAGCACACAGGCCACCAGACTGCCGATGGCAATCGCCCGGCGCGGCGCCCCGCTGGCCCCGGTCCGCACCAGCGCCGCCGGCGCATCGCCATGCGCCGCCATCTCGAACAGGATGCGCGACGTGACATACAGGGTGGAATTGAGGCACGACGCGATGGCCACCAGCACCACCACCGTCATCGCGGTCTCGGCGCCGGGAATACCGATCCGATGCAGCACATCAAGGAACGGCGAGTGCCCGGCCCGGATCTGGTTCCAAGGGATCAGGCACAGGATCACGGCCAGCGACCCCATGTAGAACAGCATCACGCGCACCACGACGGTCCGGATCGCCTGGACGATATTATAGCCGGGATTGTCCGTTTCCGCCGCCGCCACGGTCGCGATCTCGGCCCCCGCGAAGGTGAACAGGATCGCCGGCAGCAGCGACAGCGAGGCCGCGAACCCATGGGGCATGAACCCGCCCTGATCCCACAGATGCGCCACCCCACCATGCAGCGACGACCCGATCACCCCGAACAGCGCCAGCCCGGCAATGAGCGTGAACACCCCGATCGCGGTAATCTTCATCAGCGAGAACCAGAATTCGAACTCGCCATACCCCCGCACGGACCCCATGTTGACGGCCGTCATCAGCGCGATCAGCCCCAGCGCCACCGTCAACTGGGCCACGCCCAGCATCGGCGCCACGATCAGCGCCGCCGCCTTGGCCTCCACCGAGGCCACCACCACCCAGAACAGCCAGTACGACCAGCCGGTGACAAAGGCGGCCCGATGCCCCAGCCCCCGCCGCACATGCCCGACGAACGACCCCGCCTCGGGGCAGTCGATCGCCATCTCGCCCAGCATGCGCATGACCATAAAGACGATCAGCCCGGCCATCAGGTAAGACAGCAGCACCAGCGGCCCCGCCCCCTCGATCATGACCGAAGTGTTCACGAACAGCCCGGCCCCGACCATCCCGCCGATCGCGATCATCGAAACGTGGCGGGTGCGCAACGAATGGGCCAAGCCGCTCCCGTTGGCAGGGGCGGCATCCTGCGGGCTGTCTTCAATCGGCGCGGGGTTCAGCATCGGTGACCTTCCGGGGCTGGGGTAAATTCATGCAGTGTACCGTGCATGCGGAAATCGCCGAAATCCATATCCAGATCGTCGGAGACGCCATTGGCGAAATACCGCATCCCGATCTCGTAATCGGGGCGCATGTCATGAGAGGACGCGGTGTAGAACGCCACATGCACCCGCCCCGAGGGCAGGCGCGCCAGTGCGGGATACTGGCTGGGCGAGGGCGGAGGGTTCCACCCCAGGATCATGACATAGGTATCCTGCGCCCCGTCCTCGCCGGTTCCATCGAACAGCGCCGGCGCCAGCGAAGTCTGTCCCTGCTCCCCGGCGCGGATGATCGCCCTGGTATGGGCCATCGGAAACATCACGCCGGCCGCCAGATGGACGGTATGCGCGGTGGGCTGGGTATAGCGGATCTCGCCGCCGGTCGGCGTCATCGTCGCCTCGCCCATCACGCGGCTGGCCTCATGGCCATTCGCGGTCTGTACGGTACGGAACACCAGACTATGGCCGTCCTTGGCCTCCAGCGTCGCATAATCCGACACCATCTCGGTCACGCCACCCGAGCGCGACACCGTTTGCAGGCGCAATTGCTGCTGGGTCGACCAGGCCGAACAGGCATTGCCGACCACGTAGGTCATGGTGCCGCTGGCGGCAATCGTATCGCCGCCGGTCACGGCGACCAGCGTCAGGTCATAGACCGCACGATGCGGCGCCAGCGCGATCGGCGTCTCCGCCTGGGCAGGGCGTCCCGCGCTCCACCCAAGGGTCATCAGAACGGCGGCCAGCAATCCCCTGGCCGGCCGCACCGTGGCGGCGCATGGAGTCTTCGATGTCATGGTCACAGCAGAGCCCATCGCGCCATTCCGCGCAATGATGCTCCGCCGGTCACATGTCATATCCGGCCTATTCCGCCGGCTTGGTGTCTTTCCCCGCCGACGGCTTGGGGCGCGGCAGGTCGAGTGCCAGCGACAGTTCCTTCAGCCGCTCCGGCGGAACCGGCGCCGGGGCGCCCATCATCAGGTCCTCGCCCTGCTGGTTCAGCGGGAACAGGATCACCTCGCGGATGTTCGGCTCGTCGGCCAGCAGCATGACCATACGGTCCACACCCGGCGCCGAACCGCCATGCGGCGGCGCGCCGTAGCGGAAGGCATTCAGCATGCCGCCGAAACGCGCCTCGACCTCGCTGGCCGGATAACCCGCCAATTCGAACGCGCGGATCATCACATCCGGACGATGGTTGCGGATCGCGCCCGACGACAGTTCGATGCCGTTGCACACGATGTCGTACTGATAGGCCGTGATCGTCAGCGGGTCCTGGCTGTTCAGCGCTTCCAGCCCGCCCTGCGGCATCGAGAACGGGTTGTGCGAAAAATCGATCAGCCCCGTTTCCTCATTGCGCTCATACATCGGGAAGTCGGTGATCCAGCAGAAGCGGAAGGCATTCGCCTCGATCAGGTCCAGTTCGGTCGCAATGCGCGTGCGGACCTGGCCGGAGAATTTCACCACCTCGTCGCCCTTGCCCGCCGCGAAGAACACGGCATCGCCCGCCTTCAGCCCGGTCGCCTCGCGGATCGCCTCCACCCGCTCGGGCTCCAGGTTCTTGGCGATCGGGCCTTTGCCGCCTTCGGCGTCGAAGATGATGTAGCCCAGCCCGCCGGCCCCGACCTCGCGCGCCCAGTTGTTCAGCTTGTCATAGAAGGCGCGCGGACGCTCGCCCGCCCCCGGTGCGGGAATCGCGCGCACTTCGCCACCGGCGGCGACGATGCGGGCAAACAGCCCGAAGCCCGAATCGGCGAACGATTCGGTCACGTCGCTGATCAGCAGCGGGTTGCGCAGGTCCGGCTTGTCGCTGCCATACAGCTTCATCGCCGTGGCATAGGGAATGCGCTCGAACGGCGCGGCGCTGACCGTGCGCCCACCGCCGAACTCGCGGAACACGCCCTCCATCACCGGCTCCAGGGTCGCGAACACGTCTTCCTGGGTGGCGAAGGACATCTCGAAATCGAGCTGATAGAACTCGCCCGGCGAGCGGTCGGCACGCGCCGCCTCGTCGCGGAAACACGGCGCGATCTGGAAATACCGGTCGAACCCGGCGACCATCGCAAGCTGCTTGAACTGCTGCGGCGCCTGCGGCAGGGCATAGAACTTGCCCGGATGCATGCGCGCCGGCACCAGGAAGTCGCGCGCCCCCTCGGGCGAAGACGCCGTCAGGATCGGGGTCTGGAACTCGATGAAGCCCTGATCGGTCATGCGGCGGCGCAGGCTGGCGATCACCTGCGAGCGCAGCAGGATGTTCCGGTGCACCTTGTCGCGCCGCAGGTCGATATAGCGATAGGTCAGGCGCAGATCTTCGGGATAGTTCTCATGCCCCGCGACCTGGAAGGGCAGAACCTCGGCCGCCGACTGCACGTCCACCGTCTGCGCGCGCAGTTCGATATCACCGGTCGGCAGGTTCGGGTTGCGCGTCGCGTCGTCGCGCAGCACCACCTCGCCCGTCACCGTCAGCACGCTTTCCACGCGCACGCGCTCCACCGCCTCCAGCACCGGCGAACCGGCGGGAATCACGATCTGGGTCATGCCGAAATGATCGCGCAGATCGATGAACAGCAGACCGCCATGATCGCGCTTGCTGTGCACCCAGCCGGAGAGGCGGGCGGTCTGCCCGGCGTCGCTGGCCCGAAGCGCGGCGCAGCTATGGGTACGGTAGGGATGCATGGTCCGGTCCTGTGTCACCAAAAAACAAGGGACGGAGCGCGACGCGCCCCGTTCGGTCGAAGGCGGAGGAAGCCGGGCCGGGCCTCCCCTGTCAAGGGTTGCCTTCGCCCACCAGCCTCCGCGCCACGATCACGCGCGGGCGTGGTCCGGAAACAGTTCGGCCAGCCCCGCCTGCGAAGCCGCGCACAGCCCGCGCTCGGTTATCAACCCCGTCACCAGCCGCGCCGGCGTCACGTCGAAGGCCGGATTGGCCGCCCCGCTGCCCGGCGGCGTCACCTGCACGGTCTCAATCCGGCCATCGGCGGTCTGCCCGGTCACGCTCGTCACCTCGGCGCCCGCGCGCTCCTCGATCGGGATCTCGGTCAGCCCGTCCGTCACGCTCCAGTCGATGGTGGTCGAAGGCAGCGCGACCCAGAACGGCACGCCGTTGTCATGCGCCGCCAGCGCCTTCAGATAGGTGCCGATCTTGTTCGCCACATCGCCGCCCCGCGTCACCCGGTCGGTGCCCACGATCACCAGATCCACCGCGCCATGCTGCATCAGATGCCCGCCGGCATTGTCCACCACCACGGTATGCGGCACGCCATGGCTGCCCAGTTCCCACGCCGTCAGCGCGGCGCCCTGGTTGCGCGGCCGGGTTTCGTCCACCCACACATGCACCTTCAGCCCGCTGTCATGCGCCATGTAGATCGGCGCCAGCGCGGTGCCCCAGTCCACGGTGGCAATCCACCCGGCATTGCAGTGGGTGAGGATATTGACCGTCGCCCCCTCGCCCCGCCGCGTCGCGATGTCCTGAATCAGGCTCAGGCCATGGCGGCCGATCGCCTCGTTCTGCGCCACATCCTCGTCGCAGATCCGCCCGGCCTCGTCATAGGCGGCGGCAACGCGGGCCTCGGCCGGCAGCGGGCGCAGGCGCGCCAGCATGCGGTCGATCGCCCAGCGCAGATTGATCGCCGTCGGGCGCGTCTCCGCCAGCAGGGCCGCATCGTGCTCCATGGCCGTATCGGACGCATCGACGCGCAAGGCCAGCGCCAGCCCGTAGGCCGCCACCGCGCCGATCAGCGGCGCACCACGCACCTGCATGGTGCGGATCGCCTGCGCCACCTGGTCCCGCTCGGTCAGGCGCAGAACATCCAGCGCCCACGGCAGACGGGTCTGGTCGAAGATATGGACCGACCAGCCATCATCCTGGTCCACCCATACGCTGCGATAAGGGACATTACCGATCTTCATGTCGCACGGTTCCAATGGCTGGGGAAAAAGGCCGCGCAGGGAAGCACCCAAATGGCACGGCATCAAGCCCGCAACCGTCAGGCTGCGGGCTTCACGCGGCATTCTAGCAGGGTCACGCCCAAAACAGACGTGAACCTGTCATGGCGGTTTTTTTAAGCGGCACCGCCCTGAAGATGGGTCAGCGTCGCCGTCAGCCGGCTGGCGAACGCGGTCGGATCCTTCAGGCTCTCGCCTTCCTGAATCCGCGCGATATCCAGCAGGATCAGCGCGGTATCGGTCACCGCCTCGCCCCGCGCCACCCGCGCCGCCATATCGCGGATCAGCGGGTGCGCCGGATTGACCTCCAGCACCGGCGCCAGATCCGGCACCGCCTGGCCGCTGCGCCGCAGCAGGCGCTGCAATTGCAGGTCCGGCCCCTGCCCGGCCGCCGCCAGCACCACCGCGCTGCTCACCAGCCGCGTGCTGCCGCGCACGTCCGACACCGCCTCGCCCAACGCCTCCTTCAGCGCCGGCAGCAGCGTGTCCAGTTCCGCCTTGTCCCCTTCGGTCAGCGGCGCCTCGAACTTCTCAAGGTCGGCATGGCTCTGGCTGACGCTGCGCAGTGCTTTCCCCTCGAACGTGCCCAGACGATCGGGCCAGAAGGAATCGACCGGATCGGTCAGCAGCAGCACTTCGATCCCGCGCGCCTTGAACCCTTCCAGTTGCGCCGAGGCCGGCAGCGTGTCGGGGTTATCGCCGGTCAGGTAATAGATCGCCTCCTGCCCGTCCTTCATCCGCGACACGTAGTCGGCCAGCGTCGTCCATCCCTCTTCGGTGCTGGAGCGGAACCGGGCCAGACCCGCCAGGTCGGTGCGGTATTCCGCATCGTCCCAGATCCCTTCCTTCACCACCGGGCCGAAATTATCCCAGAAGGCGGCATAGGATTCGGCATCCTTGGCGCGGGTCCGCAACTCGTTCAGCACCCGGTTGGTCACCGCCTTGCGGATGCGCTGCAACACCGGCGTCGCCTGCAACATCTCGCGCGAGACGTTCAGCGGCAGGTCCTCGGTATCGACCACCCCCTGCACGAAGCGCAGCCACGGCGGCAGCAGCGCCGCGTCGTCGGTGATGAACATGCGGCGGACATGCAGCCGCACCTTGCTCTCGCGCACCTGCTCGCCGAACTCGAACGGGCGGCTACCGGGGATGAACAGCAGCGCGGTAAACTCGATCGTGCCTTCGGCATGCCAGTGCAGCGTGGCCCAGGGCGTATCGAAATTATGGCTGACATGGCGGTAGAACTCGTTGAGCTGCTCTTCCGTCACCTCGCCGCGCGGCTTGCGCCACAGGGCGGTGCCCGCATTGGCCGGCTTGTCCTCGCCATCGCTCTGGATCGTGATCGGCCAGGCGATGTGATCGGCCCATTTGCGCACGATCGCTTCCAGGCGCCAGGCATCCAGAAACTCGTCCGCATCCTCCTTCATGTACAGGATGATGTCGGTGCCCGGCTGTTCGCGCGTCGCGGGGCTGAGGGTAAAGCTGCCCTTCCCGTCCGAAGACCAGCGCCACGCCTCGTCCGTCCCGGCCCGGCGCGACACCACATCGACATGGTCCGCCACCATGAAGGCGGCATAGAAACCCACACCGAACTGCCCGATCAGGCCGGACCGTTCCTCGGGCTTGTGCTTGGCCAATTCCTCGCCGAACGCACGGGTGCCCGAACGCGCGATCGTGCCCAGGTTGCGCGCCAGCTCTTCCTTGCTCATGCCCGCGCCATCGTCGCTGATGGTCAGGCGCCGCGCGTCCTTGTCGGGGTCGATGCGCACCTTCGCGCCCTCGGGCAGCGCCTGCGCCGCATCGGTCAGGGCCTCGAAACGCCGCCGGTCGGTGGCGTCGGCGGCATTGGCCACCAGTTCGCGCAGAAAAATCTCGCGCTCCGAATACAGCGCATGCACCACCAGATCGAGCAGCCGCCCGACCTCCGCGCTGAAAGCATGCTCCTCGCCACCCGCCGCGGCGGGCCGGCTCGTGTCGGAACCCGTAGCCTGATCGACCATGTTGAAAATCTCTCTGTTACGTCAAATCACACAGACCCAACATATGGGTCACGAATATCATGATTTCAACGGCCTGCGCCGCGTCGATCGCCCATCACTCGAAATCGGCCGGCAGGCCGGGTTCGCGGTAATGGTCGAACATGCGCCGGATCTGCCCCGGCAACACCCGCCCCAGCGACAGATCCTCGGGAATTTCCTCCGCGCCGAACCACGCGATCTCGGATGTCTCGATACTCGTGGCCGCCTCCCCGCCCGCCAGATCGCACAGGAAGAAGCATTTGACGCAGGAGAACGCCTTGTCGCCATGCCCCTGCCGCGCGCGGTCCCACACCGCCGCCAGCCTGCGCACGGTCACGATATAACCGCTCTCCTCGCGCACTTCCTTCACCGCGTTCTCCGCCGGGGTCAGGTTCACATCCGCCCAGCCACCCGGCAGGGTCCAGCGCCCCTCGTCCAGCACCTCGCGCACCATCAGGATACGGCCCGAATCGTCAAACACGGCGGCCCGCACCTCGACCTTCGGCGTCGCATAGCCTTCCTGCCCGGCAAACAGGGCCTCGATCCGCGCCACGGGCTCGTCGCAGCCCGCCGCCATCATCCGCGCCGCGATGCTCCGCAGCGCCTCATATCGCTCCCGGTCGAACGGGTCGCGGGCGAAGGTCAGGCCGGTCTGGGCAATGGCCTGGATCTCGCGCGCCCAGACCAGCCACTCAGGCTCGCCGCTCATGCCCCACCCCCGTCCGGCGACCATCCGGGCGGCGCCAGTTCGAAGCCCGAGAACTGAAAGGCCGGGGCAACGATGCAGCCCACCACGCTCCACGCCCCCAGCGATTCGGCCGCCTGCCAGTCCATCATCGGCACCACCGCCTGCTGAACGTGCCCCTCGGCAGGGCATGGCCCCAGAACCACGCGCTCTTCCACCCCATCCCGTGCCATGTGCAGCCGCAGGGGCGCGCCGCCCTGCCAGCACCAGATCTCGGCGGCATCGACCCGATGCCAATGCGACCGCTCCCCCCGCGCCAGCAGAAACTGGATGGTCGTCGCCGCGCCCCCCCCCCCCACGGGCGGGGCGGCGCGCCCAAATTAGCGCGTCCCCCCCCCCCCCCGCTGCGGCGCCCGCGCCCCCGCCACCCCCCACCCCTCAGCCGGCAGGTCGGGGTCACGCAGGTCGATCGCGGGTCGGGTCATGGCCTCTCTCACTTCAATGGCGGCGGCGGAAAATCCAGCATCGCACCGGTATAGGTTTCCACCACCTCGCTGAACGGCACCCCGTCCTGACGATACAGCACCGCACGATGGCGCAGGATCGCGGCCGGAATGGCAATCGCCCCCGCCCCGGCCGGCGGCAGGCCGTCCCGCTCCCATCCATCGGGCAGCGGCGCGAACAGGCGGGTGCTCTCCAACGTCCGGCGGGTAAAATGCAGGTCCGCCACCACATGGCCGAACGCGGTGTCGGTCCGTGCCAGAAGCCCGTTCATCGCCGGGGTCAGGCGCGCAGGCACATACCAGTTGTCCGCCACCGACAGCACGCGCCCCCCGCACGCCAGTTCCACCCGGCGATAGGCCACCTCCTCCTCCGCGCCAACCGCCAGTTCCCGCCGCTGTCCGGCACTCGGCGCCCGCGTCGCGCCGGGCACACGGCGCGCCACCACATGGGCCACCGGCGCCAGACCGTGATCGCGGCACCAGCCTTCCAGCGTCAGGGTCGCGCTGGGGTGGGAGAGCAGGCGCGCATCCAGCGTCGCGACCAGCGCCTCCAGTTCCAGCCGCGCATCCGGCGTATCGGGCCACATACTCCCCCCTTCCGTCGCGGCGGCGGGCACCGCGAAGAACAGGCCCGACAGCAGCAGCAACGCGCCGGGCGTCCTCACGTCCCGCCCCCGATGCCGCTGGCCAGCACGAGATAGAAAATGAACACCCCGTCCAGCAGCAGCAGGATCGGCGTCATCTCCCGCCAGCGCCGCGCCACGGCCGCCAGCACGGTATAGAGCAGCAGCCCCAGCGCCAGGCTGACCATGAAATTGCCGGTCATGACCGTCACCAGCACCATCAGCAGGGGCACGAGAACCCCGCCCGCATCGTCCTGCTCCGCCCGCCCCATGTCGGACAGCATGCCCAGCCCGACCAGGATCAGCACCGGCGCGGTCGCCACCGCCGGAACGGCGGTAATGACCGGCCACAGCACGGACG
>NZ_JBDNXE010000028.1:33922-37419 GCF_047721585.1 Gluconacetobacter sp. | reverse complement strand
GGGTTTCGGCGGAGCCGGCGCGGCGCGGGGCGCGGGCGGACAGGGCTTCGAGATACTGGCGGATGGAGAAGCCTTCGAAGACGCGGCCGTTGACGGTGATGCCGTGCAGGTCGGTCAGCAGGGTGTTCTCGGGCTTGAGCGTGGCGCGCCAGCCGACGGTGGCGTAGTCGTTGAAGATCGGGCCGAGGCAGAGGATGCCGTCGGCGCCCTCGACGATCTCCTGCGCGCCGGGGGAACTGACTTCGCCCCAATAGACGCCGCGATAGGCGGGGTGGTCTTCGGGGAAGAAGCCCTTGGCGGCGGCCATGACGGTGACGGCGCAGCCCATGCGGTCGGCGAGGGCGGGCAGCAGGTCGATGACGCCGGAGGCGCGCATGCGGCTGCCGACCAGCAGCACCACCTTGTCGCGGGCGTAGAGGAAGCGGCCGGTTTCTTCCAGCGCGGCGTCCAGGCTGGCGGGGTCGGCTGCCGGTTCGGACAGCAGGCTGCTGACGGGGCCGGGGGCGGCGCAGGCGGCGTTGGCGAGGTTGCAGGGGATTTCGATATAGGCGGGTTTGCGCTCACGCAGGGCGGTGCGGATGGCGTTGTCGATCTGCTGCGGGGCGTGTTCGGCGGAGAAGAGGACCTCGGCGGCGCAGGTGATGTGGCGCATCATCTCGGCCTGGTAGCCGTAATTGGTGTTGCCCAGCGTGTGGTGCAGCAGGTGGCCCGTGCCGTGATCGTTGGTGTTGGGGGCGCCGGAGACGATGATGACCGGGACGTTTTCGGCGTAGGCGCTGCCGATGGCGTTCATGGCCGAGAGGGCGCCGACGCTGAAGGTGACGACCATGGCGGCGGCGCCGTTGGCGCGGCCGTAGCCCTCGGCGCTGTAGCCGCAGTTTAGCTCGTTACAGCTATAGATCTGTTTGGTGGAGCCTTCGGCGAGCAGTTCGTCGAGCAGGATGAGGTTGAAATCGCCGGCGACGGCGAAATGGTGCTTCAGGCCGATCTGGCCGAGGCGGGCGGAAAGATACTGGCCGACTGTGGTGGTCATGGTGAGGACTCCCCCGGAGGTGTCCGGGGCGACCCGTTCGTCCCGGCTGCGTGGGGGCAGACTGGGAGGCGAATATTCTTCTGTCCAATATATGCGAACACCGTTATCCATATGTCTGAGATATGAATATCGAATTCCGCCATCTGCGCTACATCGCCGCGATCGCCGAGCATGGCAGCTTCACGCATGCCGCACGGGCGCTGCACATGGAACAGCCGCCGCTGAGCCAGCAGATCCGTGCGCTGGAGCAGATGCTGGGGCTGAAGCTGTTCGTGCGTTCGCGGCAGGGGGCGGTGCCGACCGAGGCGGGGGCCGAACTGGTGAAGCGGGCGGGCATCCTGTTGCAGATGCGCCAGGAGTTCGTGGAGGTGGCGACGGGGCTGGGGCGTGGCGAGCGCGGTAGCCTGCGGGTGGGGCTGGCCGGCGCGGTGTCGCTGCTGCCGCTGATTCCGGCGGCGATCCGGCAATTGCGGCTGGCGCTGCCGCATGCGGTGATCACGATGGAAGAGAGCAACACGCCGGCGCTGTGTGCGGCGCTGACGGAGCGGACGATCGACGTGGCGATTATCCGGCCGCCGGCGCCGGGTGGGGTGTTTATGATCGAGACGCTGTTCGAGGAGCCGACGCTGCTGGCGGTGCCGGTCGGGCACAAGGCGGCGGGGCAGGCGCGGGTGGCGTTGCAGGATGTGGCGGGGGACCCGTTGATCCTGTTTCCGCGTGCGCTGGGGCCGGGTTTTTTCGATGCGATCCTGGCGGCGTGCCAGAATGCGGGATTCACGCCGCAATTGGGGCAGGAGGCGCCGCAGATTACGGCGGCGGTGCCGCTGGTGGCGGCGGGGCTGGGGGTGTCGATCGTGCCGGCGAGCCTGGACCAGATTCATGCCGGTGGAGCGGTGTTCCGGCCGATCGCGGGGACGGCGCCGCGCGCGACGCTGGCCGTGGCGACGCGGCCGGAGCCGCCGACGCCGCTGCTGCGGCGGTTTGTGGAGACGGTGCGCGAACAGGTGCGGGCGACGGCGCTGGTGTGAGTGCCTGTCCGGGCGGGGGCGTCGGCGGCGATCCGACGCGCGTTTCCTGTGCTTCGGTGCTCATGGCCATCGAGGCCACGTCGCTTTGATGCCCGGAGACATATGTCGGGCGCGGTCCTTTGGGCGGCTTTCGCTTGCCAGTGCGCATTGCTAGGCAGGTTCCGGGAGAGAGGGACGCAAGGGCGGCTGGTCAGGAGGCCGCGTTGGTCATGCGGTCGTCGTACAGGCGCTGTGCGTGCTGGATCTGCTCCATATGGCTCTCGGCCCAGTGGATCAGGCTGGTGGCGGCCTGGGTCAGGGTCTCGCCCAGCGGGGTGAGGCTGTAGGTGACGGCGACGGGCGCGGTGGCGTGAACGGTGCGCAGCACCAGCCCGTCGCGTTCCAGGTTTTTGAGAACCTGCGAGAGGACTTTCTGCGAGATGCCGCTGATGTCGCGCCGGATGACGTTGAAGCGCGCGGCCTCGTACCGCAGGCGGCCCAGCACCAGAAGCGCCCATTTGTCGCCGATGCGGTCCAGCACCGTGCGGGCGGGGCAGGCGCTGGCATAGACGTTGAAGGCGGGGACGGTGGTCTCCGGCTCCGGTGTCGTCTGCGCGTCCGTGGGCCGGTCGGTGCCGGTGGTCGGGCAGGGCGGCGGTTTCCTGGGCGTAACCATGTTTCGAAAAAGTGCCTTCTTGCTGGCGGTGGCGTCGGTGCGTATCAGGAATCGAAACCTGGTTTCAATATGAAACCGGGTCGGGCAGATCGCAATCCGCGTCAGCGCGAGGGAACGAGACATGAGCAAGACGGTCGTTATCTATCATTCCGGCTACGGCCACACGAAGACTGTGGCCGAGCATGTGGCGCGTGGCGCCGAGGCGCAGATCATCGCGATCGATGCGCAGGGCGAGATTGCCGAGGCGGACTGGGATGCGCTGAATGCGGCGGATGCCATCATTTTCGGCACGCCGACCTACATGGGCAACGTGAGCTGGCAGTTCAAGAAATTCGCCGATGCAACCTCGAAAGTGTGGTTTACGCGCGGGTGGCAGGACAAGGTGTTCGGCGGTTTTACCAACTCGGCCAGCCCGAACGGCGACAAGCAGGTGGCGCTGATCACGTTGCAGACGCTGGCCTCGCAGCATGGCGGGATCTGGGTGAGCCTGGGCGTTTCGCCCTCCAACACCAAGGCCGCGACATCGGACGATCCGAACAATCTGGGTGGTTCGGTCGGTCTGCTGGCGCGTTCGCCGGCCGATGCGGGGGCGGATGAGGTGCATAAGGGCGATCTGGAGACGGCCGCGCTTTATGGCAAGCGGGTGGCCGGGATTGCGGCGCGGTTGAGGCGTTAGACGCTTTCGCGGGGGGGGGGCACCCCCCCCCCCCCCAACCGGGGGGGTTGTTCAAGCACGTTGGGTGGGTCCGGGGGGTTCCGCGGTGGGGGTGTGGGGGGGGGG
>NZ_JBDNXE010000028.1:0-33912 GCF_047721585.1 Gluconacetobacter sp. | reverse complement strand
GGGGGGGGGTTGCTGGTCCATCGGGGCGCGGGGCCGCGGCCGGGTCTTGGGGGGGGGGGGGGGGCGGGGCGGGGGGGGGGGGGGGGGGGCGGGGGGGGGGGGGGGGGCGCCCCCCCCCACCCCGCCAAAGGCGGTGCCTTTGGAAACCGCTTTTGGGGTCAAGGGGCGTTAAGCCTGTTGCGTTCGAAGGGGGTGATGACGTCGGCCAGGGTGTGGCGGTCCAGGACCGTGGTCATCGCCTGTAATGCCTCGCCCAGGACGCCGCGCAGGCGGCAGGCGGGCATGAGCAGGCACTGGGCGCGTGGATCGGTGTCCGCATTGGCGCCCATGCAGGCCAGCAGGGCCATGTCGTCTTCCATATAGCGCACGACGGCGCCGATATTGATGTCGGCGGCCGGACGGGCAAGCCGGATGCCGCCATTGCGGCCGCGAATCGTGTCGATGAAGCCGGCCTTGCCCAGGCGGTGGATGACCTTGACCATGTGGGCTTCGGAAATGCCGTAGACGTCCGCGATCTCGCGGATCGAGGACAGGCGCTCGGTCCGGCTGCTGAGATAGATCAATGCGCGCAGTGCATAGTCGGTTTGCAACGTCAGTTTCATGATCGGAAAGATGCGCGTTCTTGACAGGTTTTCCAATCTGTCCGAAAAGGTGTATTGAAAATAAACCTTAAAGGATGGACCCATGTCCGCTCCTCTCGACGACGCGACCCGTGCAATCATCCGTGCCACCGTCCCCGCGCTGAAGGCGCACGGGGTGGATATCACCACGGAAATGTACAAGCGCCTGCTGGCGCATCCGCAGATTCGCGATCTGTTCAACATGTCGCACCAGCGCGACGGCGCGCAGCCCAAGGCGCTGGCGCTGGCGGTGCTGGCCTATGCCGAGCATATCGACCGGCTGGGTGCGCTGGGCGGCATGGTCGAGCGGATCGCGGAGAAGCATGTCGGGCTGAACATCCTGCCCGAGCATTACCCGTATGTGGCCGAGGCCCTGCTGGGGGCCATCGCGCAGGTGCTGGGGGATGCCGCGACGCCGGAGATCCTGGATGCGTGGGGCAAGGCTTACTGGTTCCTGGCCGATATCCTGATCGGCCGGGAAAAGCAGATCTATGACGCGCATGAGGCGGAGCCGGGCGGCTGGGTGGGCTGGCGGGCGTTCCGCGTGCGGGCGCGCAGGCAGGAGACGCCGGCGATCGTGTCGTTCGAGCTGGTGCCGGTCGATGGCGGGCCGATCGCGCGGCATAAGGCCGGGCAGTATCTGAGCTTCAGGCTGGATGTGCCGGGGCATGAGACGCAGCGCCGCAATTACAGCATTTCCTCGGCGCCGGGGGCGGATCATTATCGGATCAGCGTCCGTCGGGCCGAGGGGGGCGTCGTGTCGCCGTGGTTGCACGATAGCGTGCGGGAGGGGGCCGAGCTTCAGGTTGCCAATCCGGCCGGTGATTTCGTGCTGGACGAGGCGGCGGGTGGTGCGGTCGTGCTGCTGACGGCCGGTGTGGGCCTGACGCCCGCGGTCTCGATGCTGGCGGAACTGGCGGCGAAGGCCGGACGTTCGGTGCGGTATGTGCATGGGTCGGACACGCCGGAGACGGCGGCCTTCGTGCCGGATGTGTGTGATCTGGCCGCGCGTGGCGTGCTGACGGCGGATTTCTTCTTCGCCCATGCGGATGGGACGGTTCAGGATGGCGGGCCGGGGGTGACGCGGCATGCCGGGCGCGTCGGCACGGGCTGGCTGCGCGAGACGCTGGACCGGGAGGCGACCTATTATATCTGTGGGCCGGACGCGTTCATGCGGGACATGGTGGGGACGTTGCGGGCGGTGGAACTGCCGGCGGCGCAGATCCGCTATGAGTTCTTCGGGTCTGCTGTCGATCCGGAACTCGTCGTCTGATCGATGGTCGTGCGGCTGTCCGGGGGGAGCCCTTCGGACGGCCGGCGCGAATGGAGGGGGCTATGGTGCGAGACGATCATCGGTCCGAGATCGGGCTGAAGCGCGTGTATGACGCGCCTGAACCCGGAGACGGGGTGCGCGTGCTGGTGGATCGGCTATGGCCGCGCGGGGTGCGCAAGGACGCGCTAAAGATGGATCTGTGGCTGAAGGACGTGGCGCCCAGCCCGGATCTGCGGCACTGGTTCGGGCATGATCCGGCGCGCTGGGAGGAATTCCAGGCCCGGTATCGCCGGGAACTTCAGGCTGGAAATCCGGAGATCGCGCAACTGGAGGCGCTCGCGGGCAGGGAAAAGGTCACGCTGCTGTATGCGGCACATGATCTGGCGCATAACCATGCGCTGGTGTTGAGGGATTTTCTGCGCGGGGCGTGACCGCCCGCGCTGACGGCTTTTAGAGCATATCCTGTTTGAATGCGTGCATTCAAACAGGTGAAGATGCTCGTAAAAACAATAGACTGGAGCATCTTCACCGAACCGGCTTTTGCTGGTGGCCGGCTCACATCTGATGGTGGCGTGATGCTGCTGGCGGCCGCCGAACGGCTGTCCGTTCAAGATGCACGATTTCACGTTGCGCCATCGGCACATGCACCTCCGATGGTCTCGCGCGGGACATCCGCACATATGATACGGCCTGCTCGAGAGCTACCGACTGGTAAACCGGTCTACCTATTCCAGCAGGGCATAATCGTTAGTCCCGGACGCTCCCTAGGACCGCTCCAATCAATCGATCAGGTTCCTCTCCGTCACCTAATCCTTGGCAGAGAGGAAACCAGACCAATGACCCAATTCACCGCTTATACGACCGACACCGCTCCCGAAGCGGCCCGCCCCATTTTCGAGGGTGTCAAGGGCGCTTTCGGCTTCGTACCCAACCTGCAATCCTACATGGCCGAGTCACCGGAGTTGCTGGCAGGCTACACGGCACTCTGGGATCTGTTTTCCAAGACGACACTGACCGCTCATGAGCAGCAGGTCGTTTACCTCACCGCAAACTACGAGAATGAGTGCCGTTACTGCATGGCCGGTCACACGACACTGGCCAAAATGCAGAAGATGGACGCGGCCGTGATTGAGGCTTTGCGTGCCGGTAAGCCCTTGCCGGATGCGAAGCTGGAAGCACTCCATCACTTCACGACGTTGGTCGTCCGCAATCGCGGCCAGGTCGCCGATGCCGATGTCGACGCTTTTATCAATGCCGGTTTCACCCGCCGCAACGTGCTTGAGGTTGTGCTGGGCGTCGCCACCAAGGTGATGAGCAATTACACCAACCACATTGTCCACACCCCCCTCGACGATTTCATGAAGGGGAATGAATGGACGAAACCGACCGGCAACGCGTCGTGACGTTCGGGCGCCCGGCATGACGCCGGGTGCCCTTTCTTCCGGAGCCGGGCACATTATCGAGATTTTCAGGACCGCATGAACGCGACCAGCCGGATCATATGTCCGGGAACGAGACGCCCGATGGCCCGCGTGGAATAGACGTCATTCACGATTGAGCCATCCGGTGCAAGGATGAAGCCGGTCGTTTCCAGAAAATGGCCCGGCTGTGATGGTGCATGTCACAGGCCCCAGTGCGTTCGACGATTGTCTCAACGTCAGCGGAGTGGCCCGGTGGGAATAGCCAGTGTTGTCGTCGGGTAGAGCGGCCATTCTGAAAATTGCCTGCCAGAGCGCTCACACCACCGAATTCATGAGATCCTCGACGAAGCCTGCGAACTGACGTGCTTTCGCGGTCATCATACGACCGGCTGGAAAAACGGCCCAGAGATCGATGGGGGGCAACGACCACCCTTCCAGCACCCGCACGACGGCGCCGCGTTCCAGTTCCGGCGCGAACATCCAGTCCGACGTGATGGTCAGGCCCATGTCCGCCAGTATTGCGGCACGCAACCCTTCGGCGGCGCTGACGCGCAGCCGTCCCGAGACGGAAACCGACACCGCCGCCCCGTTCCGCGTGAACGACCAGACGCTCGGCAGTTGACTGTAGATGACGGTGTCATGGTTCGCGAGATCTGCAGGGTGCCGCGGTAATCCCGCACGCGCCAGATATGCAGGCGTTGCGATGACCGAGCGCCGGCCGGTCGCGATTTTTCTCGCAACGGCTGTGGAATCGGAAAGCGCGCCCATGCGCAGGGAAATGTCGACACCCTCCGCCACGAGATCGATCATCCGGTCGTCGAGGAGGAAATCGACATCGAGTTGCGGATGTGCCGCCAGAAATGCGGGTAATTTCGGAATCACATGCAGGCGGGAAAACGTCGTCGCCGCCGACACCCGCAATCGCCCGGACAGCCCGATGCCCGCCCCCTTGGCGGCGCGTTCCGCCTCGTCCGCCTCCTGGATGGCATTGCGCGCGCGTTCATAGAAGTTCTGCCCGGCCTCGGTCGGCGTCAGGCCGTGCGTCGTGCGGATCAGCAAGCTGACCTGAAGCCGGGCCTCGAGTTGCGCCACGGTCTTGGAAACCGCCGGCTGGCCCACGCCAAGTTGACGCGCCGCGGCTGAGAACGAGCCCGTCTCCACCACGCGCACGAACGTGGTCATTGCCTGATATCGGTCCATGCCATTCCTCCGAGGAATGACCTTTATCGCCCCGAGACGGCTGCCATGTCGAGCGGCATGGAAGATATCGTCTCCCTCACCCGGACAGGCCGGGCCAGAGAGAAAGAAGACCCGATGTTCGGACCCTTCATTGTCGCGGCGTTCGAACCGGCCATCGCGCACGGCATGCTCGCCTTCCAGCTCACCGGCAGCCCGCTTCATGCCCTGCTGGCGTTGGTCGGCCATGCTCTCTCCAGCCCGCAGGCCCGCCATGAAGGAGACAACGACGATGCTTGATGTTTATGCTTTCGCGACGCCCAACAGCGTCAAGGTGCCGATCGCGCTGGAGGAACTGGGACTTCCCTATACGCTGCATGGCGTCAATGTCCGCAAGGGCGAACAGAAGACGCCAGAGTTTCTCAGGCTGAATCCCAACGGCAAGGTGCCGGTCCTCGTCGACACGCCCGAGAGCGGCGATCCGTTCGTTCTCACGGAATCAGCGGCGATCCTCGTTTATCTCGCCGAGAAGACCGGGCGGCTCCTGCCGGCCAGCGGGGAAGAGCGCGCCCGCGTTTTCGAGCAGCTTTTCTTTCACGCCTCCGGTCTGAGCCCGGCTTTCGGCCAGTCCGGCTTCTTCCAGCGCTTCGCCGCCGAGCCTCAGCCCCTCGCCATCGCGCGTTTTGCCGCCGAAGCGACACGCACGCTGGGCGTGCTCGACGGCGTGCTGGCGCAGCGCCCCTTCGTCGGCGGGGAAGACTTCACCATCGCGGACATCGCCCATTTCGGCTGGCTGTGGCGCCGTGGTTTTCCCAACATCACATTCAGTGACGCACCGCATGTCGCCCGCTGGTACGAAACAATCGAAGCGCGCCCGGCCGTGCAGCGCGGCATCGCCCGCGTCGAAGCGCTCGTTCCGCAAGACTGACAGCATCCCAACCCAGGAAAACATCATGTCCATGCTTTTCACGCCTTTCAGAGCGGGTGCGCTGTCGCTCGGCCATCGGGTCGTCATGGCGCCCCTGACCCGCATGCGTTCGGAACCCGGTGACAGGGCCGGTGCGCTCATGCGCGACTATTACACCCAGCGCACCTCCCGGGGCGGCCTCATCGTTTCCGAAGCCACGCCCGTCGCGCGGGAAGGATACGGTTATGCTGGCGCGCCCGGCATCTATGACGACGTGCAGATCGATGGCTGGCGCGCGGTGACCGATGCCGTGCATGCGGGGGGCGGCAAGATCGTCATGCAGCTCTGGCACGTTGGGCGGCAGTCCCATCGCGATCTGCAGCCCGAGGGCGGCGCGCCCGTGGCACCGTCCGCGATCCAGGCGGAAGGCGATGCCTATACCCCGAACGGGCCGGCACCGTTCTCGATGCCTCGCGCGCTCGCACTTCATGAAATTCCTGGCGTGATCGAACAGTTCCGGCAGGGCGCGGCGCGCGCGAAAATGGCCGGTTTCGATGGCGTGGAAATCCACGGCGCGAATGGCTACCTGCCCGACCAGTTCCTGCAGGACGGCACCAACCATCGCACCGATGAATATGGCGGCCCGATCGAAAACCGCGCGCGCTTCCTGCTGGAAGTAACACAGGCGGCTATCGATGTGTGGGGCGCGGACCGCGTCGGCGTGCGGCTGAGCCCAAGTGGCACGTACGGTTCGATGTCCGACAGCAATCCGCAGGAGACCTTCGGCTACGTCGCGAAGAAACTGGACGAAATG
Organism: Gluconacetobacter sp.; assembly: GCF_047721585.1. Taxonomy (NCBI): domain Bacteria; kingdom Pseudomonadati; phylum Pseudomonadota; class Alphaproteobacteria; order Acetobacterales; family Acetobacteraceae; genus Gluconacetobacter; species Gluconacetobacter sp. Next base: position 27,701 of record NZ_JBDNXE010000028.1, on the reverse strand, counting down.
GGCATCGCCTATCTTCACGTCGTCGAGCCGCGCATCAAGGGCACGGAACTGGTCGCCGAGAGCGATGCCGTCGCGGCCCGGTATTTGCGCGGCGCCTTCAGCGGCACGCTCATTGCCGCTGGCGGTTTTGATGGCGCCAGTGCCGAGGCGATCATCCGGGCAGGTGACGCCGATGCCGTCGCTTTCGGGCGGGCGTTCATCAGCAACCCGGATCTGCCGGAACGTCTGCGACGCAATCTGCCGCTGAACGCGTATGACCGTTCGACCTTCTACGGCGGCGATGCGCATGGCTACACCGATTATCCGGCGCTTGAATCCGTCGGTTGAAATCCCGTTCCGGCCCGGAATGACCGATCGTCGTCCGAGCCGGCATCCCCCACGCAGCGCATCGCTCTATCCCGAGCATGTCACGACGAGCCATAATGGAAACGACCATGTCACTTCAGGCAAAACTCGACGCCTTCAAAACCGACTTTGAAGCCGGCAAGCCACCCTACAACGTGCCGTATGCCGTCATCGAGGTGATGCGTCGCGCCACCGCCGAACTGATCGCCTCCGGTGCCGCCGAAAAGGCGCTCAAGGCAGGCGACAGGGCTCCGGTTTTCACGCTGGACGATCCGAAAGGCAATCCGGTGTCCTCCGCCGATCTTCTGGCGAAGGGGCCGCTGGTCGTGAGCTTCTATCGCGGCGTCTGGTGCCCTTACTGCAACATGGAGCTTCAGGCGCTCGAAGCCGCCCTGCCGTCGTTCCGCGCACTGGGCGCAAACCTGATCGCCATCTCGCCGCAGACGGTGGTCAACAGCCGCAAGTCGGTGCGCCAGAACGCGCTTGATTTCCCGATCCTGTCGGACACGCATAACGATGTGGCCGCAAAATTCCGCCTGCGTTTCGCGCTGCCGGATTATCTGGTCGAACTCTACCAGAACCTGAAGAACGATCTGCCGGGCTTCAACGGTGACGACAGCTGGACCCTGCCGATGCCGGGCCGCTTCGTGATCGGCCAGGACGGCGTGGTTCTCTATGCCGAGGTCAACCCGGACTATACCCGCCGCCCCGAGCCTGAAGACATGCTTCCGGCCCTGCGCAAGGCCGCGAACGTCACGGCCTGATCAGCGCGATATCCACGCCAGCCCGACATGGTGTTCCGGGCTGGCGCGGACGATCAGAAAACGGGAGACAGACGATGACACCGAGAGAAAAAGGCAACGCGGCAACACGCGCCCTGATGGGGCCTGAGCCGTCCGAGCGCCTTGCCGCCGCCGCCGCGTCCAGCACATTCGGGGCTGATATTGCCGGATACGCGGTCGATCACGTTTTCGGCGACATCTGGACGCGCGATGGTCTCGACCAGCCGCGCCGAAGCCTCATTACCATGACAGTCATGGTGGCGCTGCGACAGCCGCACGAATTCCGTCTGCATATGAATTTCGCGCTCGACCACGGCATGAAGCTGCGCGAGATCGAAGAAGCGCTGATCCAGATGCTCCCTTATGTCGGATTTCCAGCCATCTCGAACGTCCTGCCGATCGCCACAAAAATCATAGCCGAGCGTGGGCTGGACAAGACGGCCGATTATGCAGGCCATCGCGGCCTTCTCTGAAACAGGGCGGGGGGCCGCAGGCATCGGAACGCGGCATGACCCTGTCTGCGGTGCCTTTTTCGCTTCCTCCCGCTCCCCTTCACTCCTGGAGACCCGACAATGCAACGAACCTTTCTGATTACCGGCGCCAGCAAGGGCATTGGCCTGGCTCTGGCGCATAATCTGGCGAAGCAGGGTCATCGCGTCGTCGGTCTGGCGCGCAATCGCACGGACGGCTTTCCAGGCACTCTTGTGCAGGCGGATCTTGCCGACAGCGATGCAACGGCACGCCTGTGCGCCGAGCTTGCGGAGCAGCACGCGTTCGATGGTGTCGTCAACAATGTCGGCCTCGTCAGGGCACAATCTCTTGAAGAGGTTTCCCTGTCGGCTCTCGACGAGGTCATGCGGGTCAATCTTCACCCGGCTGTCCTGACGGCCCAGGCCCTTCTGCCGGGGATGAAGGCGCGTGGTTGGGGACGCATCGTCAACATATCCAGCCTGACAGCCCTTGGGGCCGTGCAACGGACCGCCTATGCCGCGGCGAAGGCGGCACTGATCAGTTTTTCGCGGGGGTGGGCCCTCGAACTTGCCACGACCGGGATTACGGTCAACACCGTCGCTCCTGGCCCAACAGAGACCGAATTGTTTCGCGCCAACAACATGCCCGGCAGCGATGGTGAAAAACGCTATCTATCGAGTGTCCCCATGAAGCGGTTCGGAAGACCGGAAGAAGTGGCGGCGGCGATCGCGTTTGTGCTGTCGGAAGACGCATCGTTCATGACGGGGCAGACCCTGCATATCGACGGCGGAGCCTCGATCGGAAAAGCCTGACCGAACATGTGGGCTGGCGAGCGAGAGCGGCCCGTTTCGGGCCGCGCCCGACATGTGTTTCCGAGCATCGGAGCGGAGTGGCCTTGATGGCCATGAGCACCGAAGCCCAGAAAACGCGCGGAGGAAACGCGCGGGGGACACGCCGCCAGCGCGCATGTTCGGTCAGGCTCTGAGACCTGATCTTCAGGCCTGGCGGTTTTCCAGCAGGCTGCGGCGGATGTGGCGGCCGCGTTCGATGCGGTCGACGATGAAATCCTCGTCGCCCCAGCGGATGGCGCGGGCCATGGCCTGGGCGTCTTCCATGAAGCGGGCCAGCATTTCCAGCAGGGCTTCGCGGTTGTTCAGGAAGATGTCGCGCCACATCACCGGGTCGGATGCCGCGATGCGGGTGAAGTCGCGGAAGCCGGAGGCCGCGAAATCCAGCACTTCGGAGCGGGTTTCGTCGGCCAGGTCGTCGGCGGTGCCGCAGATGGTGAAGGCCAGCAGGTGCGGCAGGTGGCTGACGATGGCGCAGACGCGGTCGTGATGGGCCGGGTCCATGATGCGCGTGCGCGCGCCCAGGCGGTGCCACATCGTCTCCACCAGCGCGGTGGCCGCCGGGTCGGTGTCTTCCAGCGGTGTCAGCAGGCACCAGCGGTCGTCGAACAGGGTGGCGAAGCCGGCGTCGGGGCCGGAATATTCGGTGCCGGCCATCGGGTGGGTGGGCACGAAGGGGATGTCGGGCCGCAGGGCGGGAGCGATGGCGTTGATGATCGACTGCTTGGTCGATCCGACCTCGCTGAGGATCGCGCCGGGTTTCATGACCGGCAGGATCTGGGCGCCGACGGTGGCGATGGCGCCCACGGGCACGCAGAGGATGACGCAGTCGGCGTCGGCGGCGGCACGGAGGGGATCGGCTTCCACGCGGTCAGCGATGCCGAGTTCCGTGACGCGCTGGCGGACGGCGGGGTCGATGTCGCAGGCCACCAGTTCGCGGGCGATCGTGCCGTCGCGCTGGGCGCGGCGCAGGATGGACGAGCCGATCAGGCCGGGGCCGATGACGGCGAGCGTGCCGAACAGGGGGGAAGCGGTCGGGGTTTCGGTCATGGCGGGAGGCGGTTCAGCGCGAGCGTTCGGAGGCGGGGTAGGGACCGTCCTCCGGGGTGGCATTCGCGCGGCTGCCGCGCAGGCGGCGCACCTCGGCGGCCTGCCACAGCAGCAGGACGGGGACGCCGATGGCCAGGTCGCGGCCCCGGCGCAGCAGCGACAGGCCCAGCGAGATCGACGGGTCGATGCCGAAGGCCGAGCCGAGTGCGATGTAGGCGGCTTCCTGCACGCCCAGGCCGGCGGGCACCAGGAACGAGGCGGACATGATGCCGCAGGCCACGCCCTCGATCACGATGGCGCCGCTGAGGCTGAGATGCGCGCCGAGGAAATAATAGCCGACCCAGATGGCGGCGGCGCTGCCGATCCAGGCGACGAGATGGACCGCCGCGGCCTCGGCGATGCGGCCGGGGTGCGACCACATCTCGTCCAGCTTCTCCTGCAATGTGTCGGCACGGCTGAGCATCGCGCTGTGCCATTGCGAGGCGATGTTGCGGCTGAGGCCGCGCGCCATGCGCTTGAGGATGGTGCCGCCGTGCTGCTGGGTCCAGATGAAGCCGCCGATGCCCACGGCCAGCAGCAGCGTGCCGATGATGACCGGCTTGGCAAACGGGCTGGATTGCTGGTGCACGACCAGGAACACCACCGCGATCAGCACGAACACGATCTGGCCGAGCACCTCGGTCGTCAGGTCCACGATATTGGCGCTGGCGGCCTCGGGCCAGTCGATCGACCGGCCGCCGGTGCGGGGCGTGGCCTCGGCGCCGGTGGCGCGGATGCCGATCAGGATGCCGCCGAGCTGCGAGAAGGGCAGGCAGGTCGCCGCCGCGTCGCGGACCATGCGGGCCATGGTCAGGTGGGCCAGCCCGATCTCGCGGCAGGCCGCGTGCCAGGCGACGCCCAGGATTGCATCCACTGCAAGCTGGGCGAGGATGGTGGCGCCGAATCCGACGATGCCGATGGACAGGACCGCCTTCAGCACGGACCCCGCGCCAAGCCATGCGGTGCATCCGGTAATCAGGGCCAGTCCCAGGAAGGCCAGCAGGATCGTGAGTTTTTTCAAGGATTGACCGCACTTCGTCTGCCGCGCCATGGCCACTCCGCCAGGGAGGGGGCCGACGCATGGGTTGGGCCTGACTTACACTAGAGGAGGGTCTGGCGCCACCATGTGGTGTCGGGATAAATGGTGCCCCGCCTTCCGCCGTCCGCACGACCCCTCGGGGCCGCGCGGGCGGGACCTTCCGGAGCATTTGATCGGATCATGACTGCCCCCACGCTTGTTACCGGCGCGACCGGATTCGTCGGTTCGGCCGTTGCCCGCACGCTGTTGCAGCGGGGGCACAGCCTGCGGCTGATGGCCCGCAAGGGCGCCGACCTGAGCAATATCCGCGATTTGCCGGCCGAGATGGTCGAGGGCGATCTCTCCAACCCCGCGACGTTTGCCGATGCGGTGCGCGGCTGCCGCTATGTATTTCACGTCGCCGCCGACTACCGGCTGTGGGTGCCCGACCCGGCGCCGATGATGACGGCGAATGTGGAGGGCACGCGGCGGCTGATGCTGGCGGCGCAGGACGCGGGGGTGGAGCGGATCGTCTATTGTTCCTCGGTGGCGGCGCTGGGGCTGATCGGCGACGGCACGGTGTCGGACGAGGCCACGCCGGTGCATGAGCATGCGGTGATCGGCATCTACAAGCGGTCGAAATACCGGGCGGAGCAGGAAGTGCTGCGCCTGGTGCGCGAGCGTGGCCTGCCGGCGGTGATCGTGAACCCCTCGACGCCCGTGGGGCCGCGCGACATCAAGCCTACGCCGACCGGGCAGATGATCCTGGATTGCGCGGCGGGCAAGATGCCGGCCTATGTCGATACGGGCGTGAACCTCGTCCATGTCGATGACGTGGCGGAGGGGCATGCCCTGGCGCTGGAACGGGGACGGATCGGCGAGAAATACATCCTGGGCAGCGAGAACCTGGCGCTGCGCGACCTGTTCGCCATGACATCGCAGATCGCGGGCGTGAAGCCGCCGCGCGTCAGCCTGCCGCAGGAGGTGATCTGGCCGGTGGCGGTGGTGTCGGAATGGCTGTCGCGCGGGTTTGGCATCGCGCCGCGCGTGACGCGCGAAATGCTGGCCATGTCGCGGAAGAAGATGTTCTTCTCCTCCGACAAGGCCGAGCGGGAGCTGGGCTATGCGCCGCGTCCGGCGCGTGACGCGGTGACGGATGCGGTGGCGTGGTTCCGCCAGAATGGCATGCTGAAATAAGACGGATGCCAAGACGATGGTCCTGCTGCTGACGGCGCTGCTCTGCGCCCTGATCTGGCTGTTTCTGATCTGTTTCCATGGCCGTTTCTGGCAGGGGGGGCCGATTCTGGACCCGGTTGCCATTGCCGGGGACAATTGGCCGCCGGTCTGCATCGTTGTCCCGGCCCGTGACGAGGCCGGGTCGGTGCAGGCCTGCGTGGGGTCGCTGCTGGAGCAGTCCTATCCCGGCCCGCTGTCGCTGGTTCTCGTGGACGACAACAGCACCGACGGGACCGGCGATCTGGCGCGCGCGGTGCCCGACCCGTCGCGCCGGCTGACCGTCGTGACCGGTGGCGAGCGGCCTTCCGGGTGGAGCGGCAAGCTGTGGGCCGTGGCGCAGGGCGTGGCCGAGGTGCGGCGCCAGGTGCCTGCGGATTCGGGGTATGTGTTCCTGACCGATGCCGACATCACGCATGATCCGGCCCACATCGCGACCCTGGTGGCCAAGGCGCGGACCGACGGGCTGGACATGGTGTCGGAGATGGTCGCGCTGAACTGCGCCAGCGTTGCGGAACAGATGCTGGTGCCGGCCTTCGTCTTCTTCTTCGCGCTGCTCTATCCGTTCGCGCGGGTCAATGATCCGGGCAGCCGCGTCGCCGGGGCGGCGGGTGGGTCGATCCTGATCCATCGGGAGGCGCTGGCGCGCATCGGTGGCATCGAATCGCTGCGCGGTGCCCTGATCGACGATTGCACCCTGGCCATGCATGTGAAGCGCAGCGGGGGGCGGCTGTATCTGGGGCATAGCCGGCTGGCGCGTTCGATCCGGCCCTATCCGCATCCGGGCGATATCTGGCGCATGGTGGCGCGGACCGCCTATGTGCAGTTGCGCTATTCGCCGCTGCTGCTGGTGGGCACCGTGCTGGGCATGGTGCTGGTCTGGATCGCGCCGATGCTGCTGGCGCTGTTCGGCCATGGGTTGCCGCGCCTGCTGGGGGCGGCGGCGTGGGTCGTCTCGATGGCGTCCTTCGTGCCGACGCTGCGGCGCTTTCGCCTTTCGCCGGCCTTGGCCCTGTTTCTGCCGCTGGTGGCCGTGTTCTATACCGCCGCCACCGTCGGGTCGGCCATCGACCATCATCGAGGGCGTGGCGTGGTGTGGAAAAGCCGCGCCTATCGCGAACCGAACGGGAACGCCCCGCCAAAATGACAGGACAGTATGTGAACGCGACCCAGAGCCCGCAGGATACCGCCGCGCCGACCGATCAGGACGTGTGGGGAACCGAGGATGTGTCGTCCGGCAAGGGGGCTTCCGACGAGAATTTTCCCGTCGGCTCATTGCTGATCAGCCGGCGGCTGCGCCCGCATGTGCATGCCTATTATGATTTCGCGCGGGTGATCGACGATATCGTCGACAATGAGCGGTTGACGCCCGAGGCCAAGATCGCGCGGCTGAATGCGATGGAAGACGTGGTGCGGGGCCGGCGCGAGGCCCCGTTGCGCCGCGATGCGCAGACGGCGGTGCGCGTGGGGCGGACGCTGGCGGTGACCGGGGTGTCGGTCGAAACCGCGACCGACCTGATCGTGGCCTTTCGCCAGGATGCGGTGAAGAACCGCTATGAATCCTGGGAGGAACTGGCCGATTACTGCCGGTATTCCGCCAATCCGGTCGGGCGGTTCCTGCTGGAACTGCATGGCGAGCGCGCGGAGACGTTCGGCCCGTCCGACGCGCTGTGCACGTCCTTGCAGGTGCTGAACCATTTGCAGGATTGCGCCGACGATCTGCGCACGCTGGATCGCTGCTATCTGCCGCTGCCGTGGCTGGCGCGCGAGGGGGCGTCGGTGGACGATCTGCGGGCGGGCCATGCCTCGCCGGGGTTGCGGCGGGTGATGAACGCGCTGCTGGACCGGGTGGACGGGCTGAACGACGAGGCCGCGCGCCTGTCCGGGCTGGTGCGCGACCGGCGCATGCGGCTGTATTGTGCGGTGATCGTCGGGCTGGCGCGGCGTCTGGCCGGACGGCTGCGGCGACAGGACCCGCTGGCGGGCCGGGTGAAACTGACGCGCGGCGACGCGGTGGGGGCGTTGGCGGGTGCCCTGCGCGTGCTGCCCTGATGGTAGGGTGGGGTTTTGTCTTGGGCGCCGATCCGCCATAAACCCTGCCGCGGAGTGATACGGATGATGGAAGCGGGAAGGCGGGAATGGAATTGACGCGGGCACGCACGGTTCAGGCGCCCCCCCTGGGATGCGATCCGGCCGATCTGGCGCAGGTCGAGGCGGTGGTGAGCGCGTCGGGGACCTCGTTCGGCAAGGGGATGCGTATCCTGCCGCCCGACCGGCGCTACGGCATGTATGCCGTCTATGCCTTCTGCCGGCTGGTGGACGATGTGGCGGACGACGAAGGCGCGGTCGATGACAAGGAAGCGCGGCTGGAAGCCTGGCGGCAGCGGATCGCCGGGCTGTATGAAGGCCGGACCGACGATGCGCTGGACCGGGTGCTGGCGGTGGTGATCGCCCGTTTTTCGCTGCGGCAGGCGGATTTCGACGCGGTGATCGACGGGATGATGATGGATGCGCGCGGCCCCGTCGTCGCGCCGGACGAGGCGACGTTCGACCTGTATTGCGACCGGGTGGCCTCGGCGGTGGGGCGCCTGTCGGTGCGGGTGTTCGGCGATGCGTCGGAAGAGGCCGACCGTGTGGCGTACCATCTGGGCCGCGCCTTGCAGATTACCAATATCCTGCGTGACGTGGCGGAGGATTCGCGGCTCGGCCGGCTGTATCTGCCGCGCGAATTGCTGACCCGCTTCAACGTGCCGCTGGACCCCGCGCGGGCGCCGCGTGCCCAGGGGCTGGAAGGTGTGTGCCGGGTGCTGGCAGGGCGGGCGCGCGACCATTTCCGTGCCGCGCATCGGGCAATGGCGCGCTGCAACCGGCTGGCGATGCGGCCGGCCCGCCTGATGGGGGCGACCTACGGCGCGATTCTGACGGCGCAGGAGCGGCAGGGCTGGCGCCATCCGGAACGGCGGGTGTCGCTCTCGCGGCCGCGCAAGCTGCTGATCGCCGCCCGCGCCCTGGTGGGATAGGACGATGGCGGGGCATGTCCATATCGTCGGTGGCGGGCTGGCCGGCCTGTCGGCGGCGGTCGAACTGGCGGGCAGCGGCGGGCGGCTGACGGTCTACGAGGCCGGGCCGGCCTGTGGCGGGCGGGCGCGGTCCTATCACGACCGGCATCTCGGCTGCCGGATCGACAATGGCAACCATCTGCTGCTGTCGGCCAACGATGCGGTGTTCCGCTATCTGGGCCTGATCGGCGCGGAGAAGACGCTGGTCGGTCCCGATCGGCCGATCTTTCCCTTCGTCGATCTGGGGGATCGCGCGCGCTGGACGCTGGATCTGTCGCGCGGGCTGCTCCCGTTCTGGCTGTTTTCGGCGCATCGGCGCGTGCCGGGCATGCGGCTGGGCGAGGTCCGGTCGCTGATGCGGCTGATGCGGGCCGGACCGGACCAGACGGTGGCGGAGTGTCTGTTGCCGGGCATGCTCTCGACCCGTCTGCTGGAACCGTTCGCGATTTCGGCCCTGAACACGCTGTGCGAGACCGGCAGCGCCGCCCTGCTGGGGGCGGTGATCCGCGAAAGCCTGGCCAAGGGGGGGCGGGCCTGCCTGCCGCGTTTCCCTGCCGTCGGCCTGTCGGAGAGTTTCGTCGATCCGGCGCTGGACCATCTGGCGCTGATGAAGGCGGAGGTGCGTACCGGGTGCCGCGTGTCGGGCATTACGACCGCCGATGGCCGTGCCACCGGCCTGCGCCTGCCGGACGGCGACGTGACGCTGGACGGGGACGATAGGCTCATCATGGCCGTGACGGCGCCCGTGGCGGCCGATCTGCTGGGGGACGTGCTGCCGGACCTGCGCGTGCCCGATGCGTTCGAAAGCATCGTCAATGTCCATTTCCGGCTCGATCCGGCGCCTGTGGCCCTTGGGGCGCTGGGGCGTGCCCGCTTTATCGGTGTCGTCGGCGGGATCAGCGAGTGGGTGTTCGTCAAGGACGATATCCTGTCGGTGACCGTCAGCGCCGCCAACCGCTATGCCGACCGGGACAATGACGAACTGGCGGCCGTGATCTGGAACGAGGTTCGCGCGGCGGTGGAACCGGCCCTGGCGCGACCCCTGCCGCTGGACATGCCCCCCATGCGCATGGTGCGTGAGCGGCGCGCCACCTTCGCCGCGACCCCGGCCCAGGAGCGGTTGCGACCGCCGGTGCGCACCGCGCTGGACAACCTGTTTCTGGCTGGGGACTGGACGGCGACGGGATTGCCCGCGACAATCGAAGGTGCGATCAGGTCCGGCGTGACCGCGGCCCGGGCCGCCCGCGACCCTCTCCGGCGATGAGCCAGCCGCCGGAATTGTGAATGGCTGGCATTTTGGACAGGTCCCGCCGATGGGGCGGGAGACAATGGAATGATGGTGAACGCGACCGATACCCTTGAACGTCCTTCCGCCGGTGCGGCGGACCCGGTGGTGCCGATGATCGAAATCGACCAGGCGGTCGATTCCGCCCACGCGGCACTGGGCCGCCGGCAGAACGATGACGGGCACTGGGTGTTCGAGCTTGAGGCCGATGCCACCATTCCGGCGGAATATGTTCTGCTGGAGCATTATCTGGATCGGATCGAGCCGGATCTGGAGGCGCGGATCGGCGTCTATCTGCGGCGTATCCAGGGCGATCATGGCGGCTGGCCGCTGTATCACGGCGGCAGGTTCGATCTTTCGGCGACCGTGAAAGCCTATTTCGCGCTGAAGGCGATCGGCGACGACATCGACGCGCCGCACATGGCGCGGGCGCGGGCGGCGATCCTGGACCATGGCGGGGCGGAGCGCAGCAACGTCTTTACCCGCTTCCAGCTTGCGCTGTTCGGCGAGGTGCCCTGGCACGCGACGCCGGCCATGCCGGTGGAACTGATGCTGCTGCCGCGCAAGGCGCTGTTTTCGGTCTGGAACATGTCCTACTGGTCGCGGACGGTGATCGCGCCGCTGCTGGTGCTGGCGGCGCTGAGGCCGCGCGCGGTCAATCCGCGCGACGTGCATGTGCCCGAACTGTTCGTCACCCCGCCCGCGCAGGTGCGGGACTGGATTCGTGGCCCCTACCGGTCGACGCTGGGCCGGGTGTTCAAATATGTGGACAAGGTGGTGCGGCCCGGCGAGCGGCTGATCCCCGAGGCGACGCGGCGCCGGGCGATCAAGGCGGCGGTCGATTTCATCGAGCCGCGTCTGAACGGGGTGGACGGGCTGGGCGCGATCTATCCCGCCATGGCCAATTCCGTGATGATGTATCGCGTGCTGGGCGTGCCCGACAGCGACCCGCGCGCCGCGACGGCGTGGGAGTCGGTGCGGCGGCTGCTGGTGGAGAATGGGGACGAGGCCTATTGCCAGCCCTGCGTCTCGCCGATCTGGGATACCGGCCTGGCCGGCCATGCGATGATCGAGGCGGCCTCCGGCCCCGATGGCATCCGCCCCCACGAGACGAAGAAGAAGCTGGCCGCCGCTGCGGAGTGGCTGCGGAGCCGGCAGATCCTGGACGTGAAGGGTGACTGGGCGATCAATTGCCCCGATGTGGCGCCGGGAGGCTGGGCCTTCCAGTACAACAACGATTATTACCCGGACGTGGATGACACCGCCGTGGTCGGCATGCTGCTGCATCGCGAGGGCGATCCGGCCCATCATGATGCGATCGAGCGTGCGCGCCAGTGGATACTGGGCATGCAGAGCACCAACGGCGGTTGGGGCGCGTTCGATATCGACAATAATATGGATTTTCTGAACCATATTCCGTTTGCCGATCATGGTGCGCTGCTGGACCCGCCGACCGCCGACGTGACCGCGCGCTGCGTCTCGTTCCTGGCCCAGCTTGGCCATCCCGAGGATCGGCCGATGATCGAGCGGGCGGTCGCTTATCTGCGCTCCGACCAGGAGGCCGAGGGGTGCTGGTTCGGCCGCTGGGGCACCAACTACATCTACGGCACATGGTCGGTGCTGTGCGCGCTGAACGCGGCCGGCGTGTCGCATGACGATCCGGCCATCGTGCGCGCGGTGGACTGGCTGCGCTCCGTCCAGCGTGAGGATGGTGGCTGGGGCGAGGATTGCGCCACTTTCGAGGGCGCGACGCCGGGCCTCTATACCGAGAGCCTGCCGTCGCAGACCGCGTGGGCGACGCTGGGCCTGATGGCCGCCGGCCTGCGCGACGACCCCGCCGTGGCGCGGGGCATGGCCTATCTGGCCCGTACCCAGAAGGAAGACGGGGAATGGGACGAGGAGCCGTATAATGCCGTCGGTTTCCCCAAGGTTTTCTATCTGCGCTACCATGGTTATCGGCAGTTCTTCCCGCTGATGGCGCTGTCGCGCTACCGCAACCTGGAGTCCAGCAACACCCGCCGCGTCGCGTTCGGTTTCTGAGCGTGACCGGGCCTGATGTGCCGCCGGCCGCGTGCCTGGGCGTCGTGGTGGGGATGGAGGCCGAGGCTGCTCTGGTCCGGGCCGCGATGCCAGCCGCGCGCGTCGGCATCAGCGGGGCCACGGCCGAGGGGGCGCGCGCCGCCGTCGATGATCTGGTGCGGCAGGGGGTGGAGGCGCTGCTTTCCTTCGGGCTGGCGGCTGGTCTTGACCCCGATCTGCGGCCCGGTGCGGTGCTGGTGCCCCGGCATGTGCGGCTGCCCGATGGGCGGCTGCTGGCGGCGGCGCCCTGGCTGCTTGCGTGGCTGGGCGATGGACGGCCCGACCGGGTGAGCACCGATCTGCTGCACAGCGACGACATTGTGGCGACCGCCGGGCGCAAGGGCGCGTTGTTCCGGAGTACCGGTTGCGCCGGGCTGGATATGGAAAGCGGGTTTGTCGCCGAGGGTGCGGTACGGGCGGGTCTGCCGTTCGCCGTGCTGCGGGTGGTGTGCGACCCGGCCGGCCGTTCGCTGCCGCCGGCGGCGGTGCTGGCGTTGCAGCCTGATGGCGGGATCGGGCTGGGGGGCATTCTGCTGAGTGTGTTGCGTCGGCCGGTGCAGATTCCCGCGTTGATCGCCCTGGGGCGTGACGCGGCGCAGGCGCGGGCGCGGGCTGTGCAGGTGTTGCGGGATATTGCCTAAGGTCTTCTTTTTCTGAAGAAAAAGAAGCAAAAAGACTTTTTCTCGTTCGGGGGCATCGTATGGCGCAAACACACGGCTCCTGACCGAATCAAAGTTTTTTGGTTCTTTTTTTCAAAAAAGAACAACAACGAGCCCCCAGGAATCTTGATACGGGTCAATGATCCTTGTCCCTGCCGGACGTTAGGATGCGTGGCATAGCGGATAGCAAGGAAACGGGGCTTCCATGGCGACGGCAATTCTGGCGCTCAATGCCGGTTCTTCCAGCGTAAAATTCACCCTGTTTCATCAGGAGCCGGGAGCCGAGGCGCGCCGGATCGCGCATGGGCAACTGGAAGGGTTGAACACCCACCCGCATTTTCGGGCCACCGGTGCCGATGGTGCGGTGTTGATCGACCAGACGTGGCCGGCGCCCGCCCCCGAAGGTGAAGACCCGCACCATGGCCCGGTCGCCTGCCTGCTGGACTGGGTGACCTCTCATCTGGGCGATGTGCCGCTTCTGGGGGTGGGGCACCGTGTGGTGCATGGCGGGGCTGAATTCGCGGCGCCCATCCGCATCACGCCCGAGACGCTCGCGCGGCTGGAGGCGCTGACGCCGCTGGCGCCGCTGCATCAGCCGGCCAGCCTGGGGCCGATCCGCGTACTGCTGGCGTTGCAGCCCGACCTGCCGCAGATCGCCTGTTTCGATACCGCGTTTCATCACACGCTGCCCGACACTGCGACGCGCCTGCCCCTGCCGGCCAGCTATGGGGCGAAGGGTGTGCGGCGCTATGGCTTCCATGGCCTGTCCTATGAATATATCGCCTCCTGCCTGCCTCGCCTGTCGCCCCGGCTGGCGGCGGGGCGGACGATTGTCGCGCATCTGGGCAATGGTGCCAGCCTGTGCGCCATGGCGGCGGGGCGCAGCACGGAGACCACGATGGGGTTTTCGGTTCTCGACGGGCTGGTGATGGGCACGCGCTGCGGGCAGATCGACCCTGGCGTGCTGTTGTACATGATGCGCGCCGAAGGGCTGGATGCGGCGGGGATCGAGAAGGTGCTGTATCATCAGGCCGGCCTGCTGGGTGTGTCGGGTGTATCCAGCGACGTGCGGGATTTGCAGGAGCGTGCGGCGGGCGACGCGGCGGCCCGCGAGGCGCTGGAGATGTTCACTTATCGGCTGGTGCAGCAGATCGGGGCCATGATCCCGGTGCTGGGCGGGCTGGACGGGCTGGTCTTTACCGCCGGGATCGGCGAGCATGACGCCGCCATGCGGCAGGCGGCCTGTGCCCGCCTGGCCTGGCTGGGCGTGCGGCTGGACCAGGCCGCCAATGATGCCCATGCGGCCGTGATCAGCACGCCGGACAGCACGGTGGAGGTGCGGGTGATCCCGACGGATGAGGAAAGCATGATCCGGCGCCACGTCGTGGCCAGTCTCACGCAGGCATAGTCCGGCACAGGATAGTCCGGCACAGGCATGATGCCGCCGGCAACGTCACAAAGGAAAGGAACGAAAATGAACGAGCCCCTTTCGGAGGTTCCGTCGGTCGCGCCTCTTTCGGAAACTGAACTCGCCCTGTTCAACCGCTGGTGGCATGCGGCCAACTACCTGTCCGTCGGCCAGATCTATCTGATGGCCAACCCGCTGCTGCGCGAACCGCTGCAACTGGAGCATACCAAGCCGCGCCTGCTGGGCCATTGGGGCACCACGCCGGGGCTGAATTTCCTCTGGCTGCATCTCAACCGCATCATCCGGGCGCGCGAGACTTCGGTGCTCTTCATCGCCGGGCCGGGGCATGGGGCGCCGGGCCTGATCGCCAGCACCTATCTGGAAGGCACCTACAGCGAATATTTCCCTGAGGTGTCGCAGGATCTGGACGGGCTGGGACGGCTGATGAAGCAGTTCTCGTTCCCCGGCGGCATTCCCAGCCATGCGGCCGCCACCACGCCGGGTTCGATCCATGAGGGTGGCGAACTCGGTTATTCGCTTTCCCACGCTTATGGCGCGGCGTTCGACAACCCGGATCTGGTCGTCGCCTGTGTGATCGGTGATGGCGAGGCGGAAACCGGGCCGCTGGCGACTTCGTGGCACAGCAACAAATTCGTCGATCCGGCGACGGATGGCGCGGTGCTGCCGATCCTGCATCTGAATGGCTACAAGATCGCCAATCCGACGATCCTGGCCCGCATTGCGCCGCGGGAACTGGCGGCGCTGCTGCGTGGCTACGGCTATGATCCGATCTTCGTCGAAGGGCATGATCCCGACCCGATGCACCAGAAGATGGCGGCGGCCATGGATCTGGCGTTCGACCGCATTGCCGCCATCCAGAAGGCGGCACGGGAGGATGGCAAGACGGAACGCCCCGCCTGGCCGATGATCGTGCTGCGCAGCCCCAAGGGCTGGACCGGCCCCAAGGAGATCGACGGGCTGCGGACCGAGGGCTACTGGCGCTCGCATCAGGTTCCGTTCTCCGACCTGACGCATCCGGGGCATCTTCAGGCGTTGGAGACCTGGTTGCGCAGCTACCGGCCGGACGATCTGTTCGACGAGTCCGGTCGGTTGTTCCCCGAGATCGCGGCCCTCGCCCCTTCGGGCACGCTGCGCATGAGTGCCAATCCGCATGCCAATGGCGGCCAGTTGAAGCGCCCGCTGCGGTTGCCCGATATTGCCGATTATGCGGTTGCCGTCACCAGTCCGGGACACGAGACCGGCGAGAGCACGCGCGTGATGGGCGAATGGCTGCGCGACGTGATGAAGCTGAACCTGGAGGCGCGCAATTTCCGGGTGCTGTCGCCGGACGAGAACAACTCCAACCGTCTGAACGCGGTGCTGGATGTCACCAACCGGGCGTGGAACGCCGAGACGTTCGATTACGACGACCATCTGGCGCGCGATGGCCATGTGATGGAGATCCTGAGCGAGCATACCTGCCAGGGATGGCTGGAAGGCTATCTGCTGACCGGGCGGCACGGCTTCCTGTCCTGCTACGAGGCCTTCATCCACATCGTCGATTCGATGGTGAACCAGCATGCCAAATGGTTGAAGACGGCGGCCGAGGTGCCGTGGCGCCGGTCGATCGCGTCGCTGAACTACCTGCTGACCTCGCATGTCTGGCGCCAGGACCATAACGGCTTCAGTCATCAGGATCCCGGCTTCATCGACCATGTGATCAACAAGAAGGCCGAATTTGTCCGCGTCTATCTGCCGCCCGATGCCAATACCCTGCTGTGGACGACGGCGCATTGCCTGCAAAGCTGGGACCGCATCAATGTGATCGTGGCCGGCAAGCAGCCGGAGCCGCAGTGGCTGGGACTGGATGATGCGATCCGCCATTGCGAGGCGGGCATCGGCATCTGGGAATGGGCCAGCAACGACAAGGGTGGCACGCCCGATGTGGTGATGGCCTGTGCTGGCGATGTGCCGACGCTGGAGACACTGGCGGCGGTGAAGCTGCTGCGCGAGCATGCGCCGGACCTGAAGGTGCGCGTGATCAACGTCGTGGACCTGATGACGCTGGATTCCCCCAGCCAGCATCCGCATGGGCTGGACGATGCCAGTTTCGATGCGCTGTTCACCCTCGACCGGCCGGTGATCTTTGCCTTCCATGGTTATCCGCAACTGATTCACAAGCTGATCTATCGCCGGGCGAACGCGCGGAATTTCCATGTCCACGGTTTCCGCGAGGAAGGATCGACCACGACGCCGTTCGACATGGTGGTGCGTAACCATCTCGACCGGTTCCATCTGGTGTCGAACGTGATCGACCGCGTGCCGGGGCTGGCCACACGGGCCGCCTATGCCAAGCAGGCGATCCGCGACAAGCTGGTCGATCACACCCGCTATATCGCGGAACATGGTCGTGACCTGCCGGAAATCGAAGCCTGGCGCTGGTCGTAGAGCAGAGCCTGTTTGAATGCGTGCGTTCGAACAGGTAAAAAACTCGTAAAAACAATAAACTAGAGCATTTCCACCGAACCGATTTTCGGTGGAAATGCTCTAGACCTGCCGGTTACGCGGGTGGCCACGGGATGTCGTTGAGTGCGGCGGTCGCCTCCGTTACATGACATCCCGCCGCAGGATTTACGGCATATGCTTCTAGAGCCATATCCGTTCACACTGGTTCACGGATATGGCTCTAGATTATTGATTTTTCGAGCATCATGAGAACGGCGCGGAAGGGCGGCTCTGAGCCGTTGGTCCGGACTATCGGGCAATCTGATCCGACATTCGGTTGGCCGCCGTTGCTTTTATTGACCGACTGCTACAGTTCTCTATCGTTCCATATGGGTGTTTATTTTTGTCAAAATACGGGTTCTAAAGGATTCATTGATATCCATTTCCTCCCCGAATTCACGCGCTAAAGAGAATGCGTATTCAAGGACCATTTTTATACATTTCTCTTTATAGTCGACATTCTCTGTATATTTTAACATGCCACCTTCGTAACATATGCGGTCTTCTACGTCATTGTCATTTGGGGTCTGGTTAAAGAACCATTTATTTTCAAGTATTTCTTTTGGGTTCCTTAGGAGTGTGTTGAGGGGGGCTATATAATGAGAGCCAGTGCCCTTATCTACCTCCCTTTTTCCTGCGGCGGTTATTTTTAGACGCATCACGATCCATTTATATATGTCCTGCCATCCGGACCGGCGTGGATAATGTGATATACACAAATTTGAGCCACCGAAGTAATCTAATTCTTTGTTATTTCGATAGGCAGTATGATTACCCTCGTGTATATGGATATTTCCAGAGAGTTGACCTCTTACCACAACCTTGAAAACACCGATCTCCTCTCTCATCCGCCATGTCATTCTGTTTGGCACGATGATTTCGTCCTTGTTATCCAGGACCGTATCTTTGTAATTCCTCATCGGGAGCAGCATTGATTCAAAATGACCTGGAACGGACACGATAAAGTCCTTCATGCCATTGATACGCCCGCGCATATCGATAAATTCGTCGGCATCCAGAAAAAATACCCAGTTTGCCTTTAATTTTTGAGAAGCATAATTGTAAAGGAAAGTATTCCTTCCGCGCTCATCTGAAACAACGCTGTCGCATTCGATCAAAGTTATCGGAAAACCATCAGATATCAATGACTTGATTATATATAAGGTTTTGTCTTGGCTTCCATCATCAAGGATAACAAAATGATCTATAAAGCTTCTGTGGTGACGAATATTTGCTTCTATAATGTCATCCTCGTTGAGGATACGCATTACCGCCGTTAAATTCATTAATTTACCTCCTGTGGAGTATAAAATAAGTATTTATTTTATTTTTACACATTTGCGTCTGAGCATACAGCGCATACTTTAACAAATCCTTTCAGTTCTCTGATCGCGTATAAAAAATCACCACAGTAAAAATATCGTTTTTTATGATGAAGTCCGGCTTCTACGCAGCCCTGACGAGTGACCATATCTTGATTGCCAGCCACGGATTTTGCCTGCGCGCGCAGACATGCTTTCGGAACATTTCACCTGTTTGAATGCACATATTCAGACCGGGCCTGCTCTAGGCTCATATCCGTTCACGCTGGTTCACAGATATGGCACTAGATTATTGATTTTTCGAGCATCTTTATCCGACCGGATGAGTCCATCTGGTCGGATAAAGATGCTCTAGTTATGGAGAATGGCCAAGCCAAGAGCGTCGTTCCATCTCTTGCCGTTGAAGGTGACGGCGATACCTGTTTGCCTGTCATTGGATGGTTGTAATGTTGAATAGCAATCGGGACAAAAAACCACCTCACCTGTATCGGCTTTGGCAGGGAGGGATGCGAATGAAACCTTTCGCAAGGGCAGAGAAAAATTGCAAGATGAAGAATGTGATGAGGCTTGATGCTTCATGCTGCCATCATCATCTGTTTGTAGCTTTTTGTATATGCCGTTTTCTTGTACGAATAATTGATGAGTGACGGGATTGTTGATCAGAAAACCATCGGGGTGTTTCTGGCTCCATATATCGTCGTTTTCTGGGAAATTTGGTAGATATAGCCCCTTTTGGAAATAGGAATTTTTTAAGAAAAATAGGCTTCCCGTTTCTGAATCTATTTTCAGTGATATGGATTCTTTGGATTTTATTTCCAATGACTTGTTCTGCGTATCAGATACAAATGAAAATGCATTCGAGTTTCCGATGCTGATTTTCTGGTCATCCGGTATGTTTAGACCATAATAAAACAGGCCCGTACCGGAGTTCGCGTCCAGACCGAATGATTTCTTGCCTCCGACTGTGAATTCCAGATTGCCGTTATGGGAGTTATATTTTTGTGTGGTCGTACCGTCGCTGCTATATGTAAGATTCATATTGTCACCCATCCAGATCACGGGAGGGCAATGTGCGCCGGCCTGGTCGGTCTGGCACATTGGCTTTGCCTCGCGTAGATCTATCGCAGACGTGGAGAATTTCCCGTCCAGCATCAGAGTTTTTCCATAATATGCATCGTCGCTGTTTGTGCCGATCAGCAGCCCCTGGGAGACGGACATCGGGCTTCCATGGTGCAGGGAGTCGATGACTAGCAGGGCGAGCGTGCGATTGTTGGGCGCTCCGCCGGTTGTATCCAGGCCGTCCGCATAAATATCCGCTTCAAGGGCGCCCATTCCTCCTGAACGAGAGGATGCCTCTTCTGTATCGTCTTTGGCAACGGCGGTCAGGGCTGTGATGGATGATCGCGGACCCTGGTGATCGAGCAAAGCATCGGGAGGACGCTCTACAACAAAATTCCCAGAGGAATTTACGGGACCGTCATAGGCGGAGGTAATCATCCAGTTCGTTTGACAATAGAAACTCTCCTTTGTCCGGATTGCAGACTCATGGCAGCGTCCTAGGAGACCGGCAATCTGGTTATATCTTTCGTGAGGTGTTTCGATATCTCTCTGGAAAGATAACGAAGGAGGGGAATTTTCCCTCTGATTTCCTCGGAGCAATATAAAAAGGGGAAAATTTATTGGTGTGGGCGATACAGATTCCGGATTTTTCCAGAAAGACGATATTTCATGTAAAGGGTTATTTTTTTTCTGCAGATATGATTTGTTTTTTTGGAAATCGGTATCAACGAATTGTACATTATGACGCAAGAGCTTCGATGTGAAATCATGTGCCTCCGCGTTCTGTATTGATAAAATAAGAGAATATAAAAATATTATTCGTGTTTTCATGATTTCTGTGCCTTGCCGTCCATCATGTCATTTTACAGTCCATCTCTCTCATCTGTCTGACGAATTTTTTGCGGCTATATATTGAATAATCGGTTCTTTTTTTGCATTTCGCTCCAATGTTTTCCGTTTTCTCTATAGGTATAGTGTTTGTAGATTTCAAATCCACAGCTTGAAGCGTGATCCATGGTTATGAGTTTAACCATGTCTTTATATTCGTAGAATATATCTGTCTTGCTGAATATCGTGTCCATTATCGCTTGTGTTCCGGTCAAGTGGAATATTTCATAAGGCACATAATCTTTTGTTGTATTTTCCTTTTCGTAGTGATCTTCCAGGTTCAGGAATATTCTCTTTAAAATCGATTTCAGAATAAAGCTGCGCGATCTTCCTGCTATTACCGTATTCATGACGTTTATGATGTCCTGATCGTTTCTTTCCCATCCTTTTCCGAACAGAAGAACATCATAAGTGGAGAGTTTTTCCAGCGTCGAGGGAAGCAGGTGCGATTCTCTTTCTGCTATCCCGGTATGTGCATCGACATACATTCCACCGTATTCGAGGAGGAGAATAATCCGGGCGACGTCGGACCTGGCGGCTGGTATCGTTATGGAAGTGTATATTTTTCTCAGTCGTTCGCTCTTGATCAGGCCGATGACGTCGCTGTCGGAAAATACTTTAAATTCAGGAAAGTACCGGTTCCACTCCTCTTTTGAATGCGGGTATCGTATTTCCGGATGGGACCAATATGTGAATATCATTTTCGATATCTTTCTTTATATGAATATTGTTTCTGGTTCTGTTTTTTTTCTTGTTGTAACGCTAGGTATTCATTCGAGCAGCGATTCCAGAATGCGCAGATATGTAATCTTACTGTTTTCCATGAAGATTCGGTGAATCGTATTCCGGCGTAGCATGTGCCATAGCGTCTCGTCGGTGTAGGCTAGGCTCAGGACGTCAGCGAATGCTTCTGGGGCGTTGACGGGTGCGCAGGCGAGATCCGATCCGGCGGTCCAGCCGATCTGCTGGCAGAGGAGGTCGGTGGCGACGATGGGAAGGCCGTGGGCGGCGGCTTCGTGAATCTTGTAGGGAATGCCCGCCGCGAAGCGGGTCGGGGCGATGAAGACGCGGTGCGATTCATAGAGTAGGCCCAGGTCTTCGACGAAGCCGAGCAGGTCGAAGCGTGGGTGCGTCAGGATCGAAGCGAGGTCGATGCCCTCCGCGAGATGGCCCGCGACGCGGATCCGGGCCTCGGGGGGGAGAAGGTGGCCATATTCGGGTAGAACTTGGTCGTTCAGCCATGTCAGCGCGTCCAGATTGGGGGAGTGCGGGTTCTGGATCGCGCCGACGAACAGGACGTGTGCGCGGGCGGCGAAGGGACGGGGCTGCGGGGCAGGCGTTTTGACATGGCCCAGTACCGCGACCGCGCGATGCACCTCCGGGGCGAGCAGGTCGGCTTCGGCCTGGCTGACGGCCACGAACCGGTCGATGAAATCGGTGGCGCGGAATTCATGGCGCAGCATGGCTGCCAGCGTGGGCAGGTCTGGCCGGTTCTCCAACTGCATCCGGCCCCGTTCGCGTAGCGAGGCGATGGCCTCGGTGTCGAGAATGATGCGGCAGTCCGTGAGCGCGGCGCGGCAGGCGGCGATGATCGGGCGCAGGCGGGCGGCATTATGGGTCCGGCCGATCCACAGGACATCGTAATAGCCCGATCGGGCGTGCAGGAAGGCGTCCAGGTCGGCGATTCCACGGTCCCAGATGATTTCCGCGCGGTCGGGCAGGTCGCGATAACGGCCCGCCGGGGCCTCGCGCGGTGGGAAGACCGGATAGACGGTCACATGCAGGCCCAGATCCTCGACCATCAGGCGCACGATGTCGTTCGAGCGGGGAAAGCCGGCGCCGATGGCCGGTTGGGGCAGGTAATCTTCGATGAACAGGACGTGTTTTTGTGTTCTCGCGCTGGTGCGTGCCCTCAGCAGGTTCGCGCTGTCGCGCGTGTAGTACCCCTCGATCTCGTCGCGGTGTCTGTGGAAGAACCTGCCGATATTCCGGCCCAGGATGGTGTCGATGTCCGCCGGATTACCGCTGCCGGACTCGTAATGCAGCACGGCTACGTCGGGGTCGTAGAGCACGTCGAAGCCTTGCTGGCGGATCCGGACGCAGAGGTCGGTGTCCTCGTAATAGGCCGGGCTGAAATGCGGATCGAAGCCGTGCAGCGCCTTGGCCAGTTCGGTACGGACCATCAGGAATGCGCCGGAGCAGAAATCGACCGCCCGCGCGTAATTGGCTTCGGGGCAGAGTGGGGAGGCGTCGCGCAGGTAGCCCGATGTGGTGCCGTCATTCCAGATGATGCTGCCCGCTTCCTGAAGCCGGCCGGTGGTGCGGATCAGCTTCGCGCCCACGGCACCGGTACGGGCCTCCTGCCGCAGGCGGTGTAGTGCGGCCGCGATCGCGCCGGGGAAAATCTCGACATCGTTGTTCAGGAACAGGACATAGGGTGCGGCAACCCGTGCGAGCCCGGCGTTGGAGCCGGCGAGGAAGCCGATATTTTCCGCCAGCCGGACGATATCGAGCCCGTGGACATACCGCTCGATCCGGCGGGTCTCGTCTCGCGAAGCGCCATCGACCAGGATCACCTGCACCGGCCCCGGACAGGCGGCCCGCAGCGAGGACAGCGCGGTCATGGTGAAGGCGAACTGGTCGTGGACGACCATGACGACGCTGAAATCGGGAAGGTCGCAGGAAAAATCGAGTGGGCGGGCCATCAGGGTGCTGGTGCGTGCATCGGCCAGCAGGCGAAAGGCGCGGCGGCAATGCAGCTCGGCGCTCTCCGCAGGTTTCTCGCCGTCCGGCAGCGCGCCGGAGAGGGCGGCATAGGCGGCGAAGGGGGTAGGGTAACACCCTCGGCCGATCGCCTCGATCACGCCGGGGTCTTTCGCATAGGCGGCGAGATCGACCTGCGGATGGGGACGGCGTGCTTCCTGCTGGCCGTATCGCAGGAAATGCGCGTAGCCGTTGCGGAAAGCGCCCGTCGCGACGGCATGGGCCACGTCCGGATGGCTGGTTGCATAGAACCGTTCGGAGAAGAACGGCAGGGGATCGAAAGTGGCTGGCGTCGTGGTGATCAGGTAATGGCGCAGGGGATGGCCCCATTCCGGCATCCGGTCCGAGACGGTGGGATAGGCCCGCAGATACCAGGCGGGATCGAAGAACCAGGATGTCCGACGGGAGGCGTTCTCTGGCGCGTGCAGGTTTTCCATGAAGGCGACGAATGGGCCGAGCCGCGTGTCATGGAGGAAATCCGGGTTTTCCTTGAGGAAGAGCGAGGTGGAAAAGAACAGGGAGGCGTCCCGGCCTTCCCTTGCGCCGTAGGACAGGAAATGATCGTAGCCGTTGCGCAGGCCGTGATGTTCGACTTCTTCGAGCGACAGGCCGAGTTGGGTTTCCCGATAGAAGAGTTCGTCGAAGAAACCGTTCGGATTGCGGTCGCTGAAGCCTTCCGCGCAATAATGGGCGAAGCCTGACGGGACCTCGTGTGCGTGAATGGCCTCGTCTATGTCGGCATAGGCCTGGCGATACCATTCCTCGTCGAAGAACGGGTTGGGGGAATGACCCAGGGGTTCGCCGCATTCCTTGTAGAAGGCCAGGATGTCCGCCTCGTCCCGCAGGTCGGCGACGGCGGGGATGAAGGCGTAGCGGCGGCGATACCACGCGGTGTCGAACCGCCACCATGCGGGCTTCGCGGCCGGTTGTTCCGCCGGCTGGTCCATGGGCGTCATGATCGCGTCCTTGTCGTCGGCCTGGGTCACTGGATGCGGAGCAGCCAGGGTGTCAGCAGCACGGTGGCCAGGGAGGCGATGGGCAGGTGCAACGGCACCGTCAGGCCGGTGCCCGTTGCCCTGACGCGCGCGGCCGGCGCGCCGATATCGAAGGTGATGACCGGCACATTCTGCCGCCAGAACTCGGTCAGGATATAGGACCAGGTTTCCGGCCAGATCGCGGGCAGGAAACCCCAGTCGCACGGGTGGCGCCGGATCAGGGCGGCCAGTTCGTGCTCGCCATAGCGGCCGGTGATCTCGACGACGCCGGTGGCCAGCAGCCTTGGATCGTCACAGGTGTAGCCGATGATGACGAAGCGCAGCGGCAGGTCGTGGTCCGCGACATGGCGGGCCAGCGCGAGCAGGATATTATAGCCCTTCTCGACCCCGATGGCACCGATCAGGAGGATGCGCCGTATCTCGTCCGGTGCCTTCGGCAGGAAGGTCGCGGGACGCGTGGGGACGGGCGGTTCCCACTGGGCCAGGGTGATCGGGGCGTCGATGTGGCGGCGATAGCGGTCCGCGACGTCCTGGCAGGAGGCGATGATGCCGTCGGCGCGCCGGAACAGATCGTCGCTCAGGTCGCGCAGCAACTCCAGGGGGGCGTCGTCGCTGTTCAGGGGCCCCAGATCGGCGATGCAGCGCAGGCAGACATCGCGCGCCGGTTCGCCGCAATAGAGATTGTTGTGCGACACCAGCGTGATGCGCGGACAGAACCAGGAATAATCATGCAGATACACGACATAGTCGATGCCGCTGCGCGAGACCCAGTGCACGTCGCGGATTCCGGCCCCGATATAGCTGTGGATTTCGATCCGGTTGCATCCCAGATCGAGCAGCAGCGTGCGCAGCTCCGCGCCCTTTCGCGGCGCGGTGATGTTCGGATAATCCTCCGGCAGGAAGGGGATGATCGTCCAGCCCGTGTCTCCGTTGCCTGAACGGTGGGGTGAGAGGATCAGCGGCACATGGCCGGCGGCCAGGTTTTCGCCCGCGCGCTCGGTCACGAAACGCTGGACGCCGCCTTGGCGGTCGTGGGTCAGCAGCGCCACGACGGGGCGCCCGGCGATGGCGTGGCGCAGGCGGGAAAGGTCGAGATTCCGGCGGAAGGGGCGTAGCGGATCGCGCGCCTGCCAGACCTGGACCATCCGGTCATATCCGGGGTGCAGGCCGTTGAGGGTCGCCAGGTTGCGGCGGATCAGGTCGTTTCGGACGGCGCTGAAGGATTGTCCTTCCGCGTGGCCGACGAAGGTTTGCAGGCAGACCACATGCCGCCAGCCCAGGGCGGCGGCGCGGCGGCTGAAATCATTTTCCTCGCCATAGCCTTGTGCGAAGACGTCTTCGCGCAGCAGGCCGGTCTGATGCAGGCAATCGGCGCGGATATACATGCAATAGCCGTGCGCGGTCGGAACGTCGATCAGGGCGTCGTTCTCGCATGCCGCGATGCGCTCCGCCGTCTCGACGACTTCTTCATAGGCTGGCACGGGATTCTGGCCGTTTGCATTCGGGTAGCTGAAAATCGTTGCGGCGTTGGAGAGCGGTGTGGCGGTGCCGATATCGGGCGCGCGATAGACGGTGCGCCGCAAGGCCGCGATCCAGTGCGGAGGGGGCAGCGTGTCGCTGTTCAGGAGAATGGCGTCTTCATCCCGCTCCACCGCGCGCAGGCCGCGATTGGCGGAAAAGGTGAAGCCGCCATTGCGGGCGTTGGTCAGGACCGTGACGCCATCGAGCCCGGCCAGTGTGTCGAGAAAGGCGGTGATCCGTTCATCGGGCGAGCAGTCATTGACGATGACTACTCGTTCGTTCGGCCCACGATGCTGGAGGACCAGCGTGATGCATGCGCGGGTGACTTCGTAGCCGCGATAGACGGGAATGATGACCGCGACCTGACGGGCAGGGATCGTGGGGGCGGCGGCCTCGGGCAGCGTGAAGCGGGGGGTGTAGAGGGTCGGGAACGGCTGGTTGAAACGGGGCTTTACCGCCGTGGGATGTGCGCTGGGGAATAATGTGGCGACCCATTCCGCCTGGGTGCGGGCGTAGCGCCCGCCGGCGAGAGGGTCGAGTGGGCTGCCGTAGAAGGCGCGGCCGAAGCGGTCGGTGACCTTGACCGCCGGCGTCCGGGCGCCCAGGAGGTCCTGCCATGGAATGACGAAGTCGGTGCGCGGCTTTTCGGGCAGGAGCAGTTCGTCATCGGGCTGCCCGACCGTTGCGTCGAACAGCATGTGGTCGTCCTGGGCGGCGCGCACATGGATCTGGTCGGCGGCTCCCGGATTGTTGGGGTAACGGCACCACCCGCTCAGTCCCTCGGCCGTGCCCTCGATGAATCCTTCGAAGGCCCAGACTGTCCGGCTGTCGATGCCGCTACCCAGCAGGCCGCGACCCTCCTGAAGAATGTCGATGCGCGGCAGGTGGGGCGGCAGGATAAAATTACTGATTTCCCAGACCTGATAGCCAGGAGGGTGGGTCAGCAAGGCCAGGTCGGCGGGGCGTTCCTTTCCGTCATGGGACAGGACGAGGTTGCGGGCGGCGTGATCCGGCAGGCCGACGACGAGGCGCCCGTCGGGCAGCATGGCGCACCATCCCGAACAGCGATTGGCTTCGGCGACGGCGCTGAAGAGGGAAAAGGCGATATCGGGAAAAATGACGGCGGTTTCGCGCAGGAGAGCCCGGAGTTCGGCAAAGGCGCGATCGTGGGCGCCGAAACGCATACGGGTGATCAGCAGGAAAAACCGCGCCAGTGGCGAGAGGGTGACCGAAGAGAGAAATTCGAAAGCCTCCGAAGCGCGTGGCTCGTGCAGTGCCAGGCGGCAGAAGCCGATACCCAGCGTGATGTCGCGCGCGCTTGGATGCGATCGTTGCAGATATTCCAGCCGGGGCAGGATGGATTCCGGGGTTTGCGGAATGCCTTCCAGTTCTTCGTGGCGAGACGAAAGAACGTCGCCGTACCGGGCGGAGATGTCCCGCACGAAGCCGTCGATCGTCGTCTCCATTATGCGGTCGGCTTGTCCGGTCATGGGGACGTCAGGCGGCGCAGAAGCCGCGCCAGGTGTCATAGACCGGTTCGAGCGCCTTGGAGGGGGCCCGTAACTCGGCGCGGCCGACATTCAGCCAATGCATTTTGCCGTTGGTCCATTCGCCGCGCAGGACGGAGGCGGCGACATCGGGGTTATTCTTCAGGTACCATTTTTCGTCGAATTCCTTGCCGTCGGTGTCGCGGCCTTCGAAGAAACCGACCTGGATGAAATGGTCATGGCCGCTTTTCAGTTCGCCGCGATGGATCGCGGCATCCACATCGGGATTCGCCCGCAGATAGGCCGCTTCGTCGAACGGTACGGTCCTGAGGTAGGTGGTTATCAGGAATTTGAAAACATCTTCTGGAATAACGACTTTTCCATTTTCAGTTTTCGTTAAACGTTTAACTGAAGAATAAAGAATCACGATATTTCTCCAGAGAAAGAGTCCGTAAAATGGATATTTCTTTCTCTGGATACCGACTTGAAGTAAATATAAGGTAAAATTTTTCACCATTCTGCGCATGAAGCCGGATATCTCCCGGGGTTTTCATGCGGATAAAGAGTGAAGATTTAATAAAGATATGGTTTTTATTTCTTCGCGGCTATGTGAAGAATGAGGCGTGCGTCAGCCTGGGGCCTTTTGTATAAAAACAAGGGCGATATCATTATGCCGGATAATCAGGCTGACACCGGGGCTGAACGCAACGGGAGCGGCATGTTCGGTCGGCCTTTCTTCCTTGTCAGGACAGAAAGAAAGGCGATCCGATTACTCCTTGAAGGCGCGGGCGAGGATATTCTGCTTTTCCAGCGAGACGGGTAGCGCGGTTGCGGTCACGGCCGCGCCCTGCCAGCCCGCCCCCATGGCGGTGTAGAGATTGACCG
>NZ_JBDNXE010000027.1:0-37746 GCF_047721585.1 Gluconacetobacter sp. | reverse complement strand
CTGCCCAACCAGTATGCCGAGGTCGTCCGCCCCCAGCAGGTGCGCGTCCGCTACCGCGGCCTGGACGGTACCCAGCAGGAGATGGAGGCCGACGATCTGCTGGCCACCTGCATCCAGCACGAGATCGACCATCTGGAGGGCATCCTCTTCGTCGATCATCTCTCCACGCTCAAGCGCAACATGATCATGCGGCGCCTGGCCAAGGAACAGCGCCAGAAACGATAAAGGCTGGAGACCCGTCATGCGCCTGGCCTTCATGGGCACCCCCGATTTCGCGGTGCCCGCCCTGCTCGCGCTCCACGCGGCGGGGCACGAGATCGCCGCCGTCTACAGCCAGCCGCCCCGGCCGGCCGGGCGCGGCCAGTCGGTCCGCCTGTCGCCCGTCCATCAGGCCGCCGAGACGCTCGGCCTGCCGGTGCGCACACCCGCGCGCCTGCGGACCAACGCGGACGAGCACGCCGCCTTCCGCGACCTGAACCTCGATGCCGCCGTGGTCGCCGCCTATGGGCTGATCCTGCCGGCGGCGATGCTCGATGCCCCGCGCCTGGGCTGCCTGAACATCCATGCCAGCCTGCTGCCGCGCTGGCGTGGCGCCGCCCCGATCCAGGCCGCGATCCTGGCCGGCGACAGCGAAAGCGGCGTCACGATCATGCGCATGGACGAAGGGCTGGATACCGGCGCGATGCTGCTGTCCGACCAGGTTGCGCTGACACCGGCCACCACCGCCACCACGCTGCATGACGCGCTCGCCGCCATGGGGGCACGCCTGATCGTGACGACGCTGAACCAGCCGGTCGGCCCCGGCCAGCCCCAGCCGGAGCAGGGCGTCACCTACGCGGGCCGCCTGACGCGCGAGGACGGGCGCATCGACTGGTCGCGCGACGCCGCCGCGCTGGACCGGCAGATCCGGGCGCTGACCCCCTGGCCCGGCACTTATACCACCTTGGGTGAGCAGGTTCTGAAGATCGGCGGTGCCGCCCTTGTTTCAGCCCCCCGTTCCGCGCCGCCGGGGACCATTCTCGATGACGCGCTGACCGTGGCCTGCGGTCAGGGTGCCCTCCGCATCACGCGCATTCAGCGGCCCGGTCGCGGCATGATGGATGCCGGTTCGTTCCTGCGTGGCCAACCGGTGCCGGCCGGGACGGTCCTGGGCTCGTGACCGCCGACGCGGACACCGCGCCAGAACCGGCCGTGGAACGCTGGGCCGTCCGGATTGAATATGACGGCCGCCCCTTCGTCGGCTGGCAGCGGCAGATCACTGGCCTGTCCGTGCAGCAGGTGCTGGAAGAGGCGGCGGGCCGTCTGGCGGCCGGCCGGCCCGTCACCAGCATCACCGCCGGCCGTACCGATGCCGGCGTGCATGCGACCGGTCAGGTCGCGCATCTGGATTTCCCCATGGGTACCGGACTGACGGGGGCGAAGGTCCGTGACGCGCTGAATTTCCATATGAAACCCCACCCGGTCGCCATCCTTCAGGCCATGCCGGTCGATAGCGCATGGAACGCCCGGTTTTCCGCCAACCGCCGATTCTATCGCTACCGGATCGTGAACCGGCGCGGCCGGCTGGCGCTCGACGACGGCCGCGTCTGGCTGGTCAAGCGCGCCCTCGACATCGATGCGATGAACGAGGCGGCGCGGCATCTTCTGGGCCGCCACGATTTCACCTCCTTCCGTGCCAGCGCCTGCCAGGCCAAGAGCCCGCTGCGCACGCTGGACCGGCTGGCGGTGACGCGCCACGGCGAGGAGATCACGATCGAAGCCGACGCGCGTTCCTTCCTGCACCATCAGGTCCGCAACATGGTGGGCACGCTGAAACTGGTGGGCGAAGGCACCTGGGCCCCCGAGCGCGTCGGCGAGGCACTACGCGCCCGCGACCGCCGCGCCGCCGGCCCCACGGCGCCGCCGGACGGGCTGTACCTGACCGGCGTCGGCTACGATCCCGACCCCTTCAGCGTGGCGTACTGACCGCTCCGGCCCGCGCCGCCGGGGATCTTTCCCCGGCCGCCCGCGACATGCGGCCTATCGGCCGCCGTGCGCCGACGGCAGCGCCAGAAAATCCTGCCATGGCGCGTAATGTGGCGGCAGCACGGACGAGATCCCGCTCAGCGCCATGATGGCGGCGGCGATCGCCAGGACCACCAGCAGCGCCCGCCATGCCCCCAGCGCCAGCCCCACCCGCGCGACGAACCAGGTGAGCCAGAGATTATAGGCGAATATGACCCCGTTCAGCAGCAGCGCCGAATGCATCATGCTCACCCCGGCGGGCATGAGGCCGGCGATCACCCCGACCGCCGCGAGCATCACGAACAGCACCAGCCAGTCGCACCACAGGGCCGCCGCCATGTAGCGCGGCCACAGGGCCTCGCGCCCCCACAGGCGCGCCAGCTGGTGGGTCAGGACCACCGGCGTCAGAACCAGGCACAGCGAGAACACGATCTTGGCGGCGCTCAGCATCGTCGGTGCCTGCGCCAGCGTCAGCACGCCGCCGACCAGCCACAGGGCGACGCGGGGCGCCAGCGCCGCGAGCACGGCATCGGGGGTGGTGCCGAAACAGCTCATGCCGTCACGCCGGCCACGGCCCAGCAGCATCATGCCCCGGAAGATGCCCCCAGCGGAGCCGGGCATCGGTCGGGGCGGTGCGCCGCGTCCCTGCGTCATCCCATCAGCCTTTCGATAAACGCCGCGTAGATATCGGTCAGCGTCCGCAGGTCGGTGACGGACACATTTTCGTTCGCCTTGTGCATGCTGGCGCCCACCAGGCCAAATTCGGCGACCGGGCAATAGCGGCTGATGAAGCGCGCATCCGACGTGCCCCC
This sequence comes from Gluconacetobacter sp., assembly GCF_047721585.1. Classification (NCBI taxonomy): domain Bacteria; kingdom Pseudomonadati; phylum Pseudomonadota; class Alphaproteobacteria; order Acetobacterales; family Acetobacteraceae; genus Gluconacetobacter; species Gluconacetobacter sp. The sequence continues at coordinate 34,930 of NZ_JBDNXE010000027.1, read as the reverse complement.
ACCCGTATCCAGCCGGGGCTGGTGACCCGTCACGTCCTGCACGGCCTCGACGAGCTGGCCCAGTTGTGGCGTGGGCGGGGTCAGGAACGATTCACCGCTGACACGGATGTCGATCTCCGCCCCCGGCGCGCGCGCCCGGACGGTCTCGGTAATCCACCGTGCCAGATCCTTGCCCGTATGCAGGTCGTTGAAGCGGATGTTCAGCCGGGCCGTTGCCCTGGCCGGAATGACGTTGGTGGCCGTGTTGCCCACATCGACGCTGGTGACCTGCACGCTCGACGGCTCGAACCATTCCGACCCCTTGTCCAGCGGATGGGCCGTCAGGTCCGACAGGATCGCCATCAGACGGTGGATCGGGTTGTCGGCCCGCTGCGGGTAGGCGACGTGCCCCTGGATGCCATGGACGACGATGCGCGCATTCAGGCTGCCACGCCGCCCGATCTTGACCACATCGCCCATATGCTCGGGGTTCGTCGGCTCGCCGACGATGCAGAAATCGGGGATCTGGCCGTTGGCCGCCATCCATTCCAGCACCTTCACGGTGCCGTAGGTGGCGGGGCCTTCCTCATCGCCGGTAATCAGCAGGCTGATCGAGCCGTTCAGCGGCCTGCCGCCCCCCAGGTGCCGCGCCACCGCGCTGACGAAGGCGGCGATCCCGCCCTTCATGTCGCAGGCGCCGCGCCCGTATAGCACGTCACCCCGCACGGCGGCGTCGAACGGCCCGGTGGTCCAGCCCTCGTCGCCCGGCGGCACCACGTCGGTATGGCCGGCGAAACAGAGATGCGGCCCCTCCATGCCCAGCCGGGCAAACAGGTTGGCCGTGCGCTCCGCCCCCTCGCCGAACGGCAGGTCGACGACATCGAACCCCAGCCGGCGCAGCACGTCGCCCAGCACGCCGATCGCCCCGCCGCGATCGGGCGTGATGGACGGCGCGCGGATCAGTTCCTGCGCCAGATGCAGCGCATCGACCAGTTCCGGCTCCATGACGGGGCCGGTCAATCGCGCAGCAATTCGTTGATCGAGGTCTTGGCGCGCGTGCGCTCATCCACGCGCTTGACGATCACGGCGCAGGCCAGCGACGGCAGCGGCGCGCCATCCGGCCCGGTCGGCTGGCGCGGCGGCAGCGTGCCGGGCACCACGACCGAATAGGCCGGCACACGACCCACGAACACCTCGCCCGTAGCCCGATCGACGATCTTGGTCGAGGCGCCGAGAAACACACCCATCGACAGGACGCTTCCCCGCTCCACGATCACGCCCTCGGCCACTTCAGACCGCGCGCCGATGAAGCAGTCGTCCTCGATGATCACGGGCGCGGCCTGCAAGGGCTCCAGCACGCCGCCGATGCCCACGCCGCCGCTGATGTGGCAGTTGCGCCCGATCTGGGCGCAGCTTCCGATCGTGACCCACGTATCGACCATCGTGCCGCTTTCGACGCGCGCGCCGGCATTGACGAAGCTGGGCATCAGCACCACGCCGGGCGCGACATAGGCCGAACGCCGGACGATCGCGCCGGGCACGGCACGGAATCCGGCCTCGGCGAAGCGCGCCGGGTCCCAGTCCGCGAACTTCAGCGGCACTTTGTCGTAGAACGGCGCGGGAGCGCCCGGCATCACCGCGCTGTCATTCAGCCGGAACGACAGCAGCACCGCCTTCTTGAGCCATTCATTGACCACCCAGCCGGAATCGGACGGGGCGGCGACGCGCAGCGTGCCGGCATCCAGCCCGGCCATCGCCTGCTCGACCGCCGCGCGGTCGGCACCCGTCGTCGCGGAGGACAGGGTATCGCGCCGTTCCCACACCGCCTCGATATGGGTCCGAAGGGCGTGTGCGTCGTTCATATTCCTGCAATCCTCTGTCCGCGCCGGCCCGGCCGGCGCCCATTTTCGCCATGTGTTTCGCTATGTGGCGGGACCATGCGAAGGATGCCCCCTCGTGTCAACGCATCTTGCGATGCGTCGCCACCGGCCCCGCCTTGCCTTACTCGCCGCGGATCAGCGTACCCGGGCCGGCCTCGGTGAACAGTTCCAGCAGGCAGGCATGCGGCACCCGCCCGTCGAGGATCACCGCCGCCCTGGCACCGGCACGCACCGCTTCCAGGCAGGTTTCCACCTTCGGGATCATGCCGCCGCTGATCATGCCGCTGGCGATGCCGCGCCGTGCTTCCTCGGCCGTCAGTTCGGGGATCAGGTCGCCGTTTTCGTCCAGCACGCCGGGCACGTCGGTCAGCATCAGCAACCGCGTGGCATGCACGGCCCCGGCGATCGCGCCGGCCGCCGTGTCGGCGTTGATATTGTAGGTCTCGCCCTTTTCGCCGATGCCCACGGGGGCCACGACCGGAATCAGCCCCGAGCCCGACAGGGCGTAAAGCACGCGGGGGTCGATGCGCACCGGCTCGCCCACGAAGCCCAGATCCAGCACCTGCTCGATCTGGCTGTCGGCATCGCGCACCGTGCGGCGCAGGCGGCGCGCGGTGATCAGCCCGCCATCCTTGCCCGAAATGCCCACGGCCAGCGCCCCGGCCTGATTGATCAGCCCGGCGACCTGCTTGTTGACCTTGCCCGCCAGGACCATCTCGATCACATCGACCATCGCCGCGTCGGTCACGCGCAGGCCGTCGACGAAGGTCGAGGGGATCTGCAACCGGTTGAGCATGGCGCTGATCTGCGGGCCGCCCCCATGGACCACCACGGGATTGACCCCGACCAGCTTCAGCAGCGCGATGTCATGCCCGAAGGCGTTGGACAGGGAATCGTCCACCATGGCGTGGCCGCCATATTTGACCACGATCGTATCGCCGGCATAGCGACGCAGGAACGGCAGCGCCTGGGCCAGCACGGCGGCGCGCTCCTGGGCGTCCTTCATCGTCTGGACGATATCGCCGGTAGTCTCGCTTGTCGGTTGGCTCATCGGGTCGTGCCCTGTCTTGTGCTCGTGATCAGGATGAAACCGTTTCGTCCGCCGGCGGCAGGGCCAGACTGGCCAGCCCGGCCCGCAGTTCGGGTATGCCCAGTCCGCTCTCGCTGCTGGTCAGCAATATCTCCGGATAGGCCGCGGGATGCTGGCGCGCCAGATCGGCCACCTGGGCGCGCTTGGCCTCCAGCGGGCCGGGCTTGAGCGCATCGCACTTGGTCAGGACGATCTCGAACGTCACGGCGGCACGGTCCAGGAGGGTCATGATCTCGCGATCCGACGCCTTGATCTCGATGCGCGAATCCAGCAGCAGGATGACGCGCTGAAGCGTCGGCCGTCCGCGCAGATACGCGAACATCATGCCCTGCCAGTCTTCCTTCACGTCCTTCGCGGCCTTGGCGTAGCCATAGCCCGGCATGTCCACCAGCGTCAGCCGGTCGCCGAGGTTGAAGAAATTGAGCTGCTTGGTGCGCCCCGGCTCTGACGAGGCGCGCGCCAGCGCCTTGCGCCCGGTCAGGGCGTTGATCAGGCTGGACTTGCCGACATTCGACCGGCCGGCGAAGGCGATTTCCGGCACGGTGATCGGCGGAAGCTGCTCCAGCTTCTGTGCCCCGAAGAAAAAGTCGCACGGCCCGGCAAACAGCAGCCGCCCCGCTTCGCGCAGGCGCTCCTGCTCCTCGGGCGAGGGCGCGGGGGTGACGAACTCCGACATCAGACCAACCTTATTTCCGCTTCGCCGGCTTTTGCGCGGGCGCAGGCACGGGTGCGGCCGGCCGGGTCGCGCCCTGGATACGACGCTGGATAACCATCTGCTGCGCCATCGTCAGCAGGTTGTTCCAGCAATAATAGATGACCAGACCAGCCGGCTGACGCGCCATGAAGAAGGTGAACAGCACCGGCATCACCTGGAACACGCGCTGCTGCGCGGGGTCCATCGGTGCCGGGTTCAGCTTCTGTTGCAGGAACATCGTCACCCCGAACAGGATCGGCCACACGCCCAGTTGCAGGTAGGGCGACAGCGCGTTCGGGTCCCACGGGATCAGGCCGAAGAGATTGAACAGATTGGTCAGGTCCGGTGCGGACAGATCGTGAATCCAGCCGAAGAAGGGGGCATGCCGCATCTCGATGGTGATGTACAGATCCTTGTACAGGCTCCAGAACACCGGAATCTGCACGACCATCGGCAGGCAGCCGGCGGCCGGATTGACGCCTTCGGTCTTGTACAGCGCCATCATGTGCTGGTTCATCGCCATCTGGTCGCCCTTGTACCGCTCGCGGATCTCCTGCACCTTGGGCTGGAGCTTGCGCATCCGGGCCATGGAGCGGAACTGCCGCGTCGCCAGCGGGAAGAAGAGCGCCTTGACCAGCAGCGTGAAGGCCATCAGCGCCAGGCCGAAATTGCCCAGCAGCGTGTTCAGGTAATCGAGCACATAGAAGATCGGCCGCGTCAGGAACGCGAACCAGCCGAAATCGACGGCCTTCCAGAAATCGGGGATATGCAGGCTGGACTGATACTGCTCCAGCAGGTTGACTTCCTTGGCGCCGGCGAACACGTGGCTGGCCGTCGAGGCCGTCGCACCCGCCCCGACCACGGTCGGCGTCTGCGCGATGAAGCCGACCTGATAGACGCCCGCGCCGCCATTGGCCTGATAGCCATAGCTGCCGGTCACCGGCACGCCCTGCTGGGGCACCACGGCGGTCAGCCAGTATTTGTCGGTAATGCCGGCCCATCCGCCCTGCCCGGCCTTGGTCCAGGACGTGTTGCCCGGCGGCGTCGCGCCGGTGCGCAGGCTCTTGTAGCTGCTTTCGTCCAGCCGGCCGTCAACGACCGAAATCGGCCCCTCATGCACCAGATACCCGCCCGTTTCCTCGGGCGTGTAGGCGCGGTTGACGCGGGCGTACGGGTAGAGCGACACCGGCTGGGCCGAATGGTTCACGATCCGCTGCTCGATCGCGAACATGTAGTGCGCGTCGATGCCGACGACGATCTGGAAGGTTACGCCTTCGCCATTGTCCCACGACAGCGTGACCGGGTGGTCGGCCGTCAGCTTCGGCGCGTCGGCGGTCCAGACGGTGGTGGCGTCGGGCACGCGCACTTGGCCGCCGGCCAGGTTCATCCAGCCGATCTCGACGTAATTGGGCTGCGGGTCGTGCGCGGCTTCGAGGATGCGCACCAGCGGGCTGCCGGCGGCCACCGTCTCGTGATAGTCGCGCAGCACCATGTCATCCAGCCGCGCGCCCAGCAGGTCGATCGACCCGCGCACGGCCGGGGCGTCGATCTCCAGCCGCGTTTCCGCCTGCGGCGAGGCCACCGAAACCGGCTGCGAACTCACGCCCGCGACAGGGGCCGCCGGACGGCGCGCGTCGGACGGCGGCGTCTGCCGGTTGGTCTGCGCAGCCTGCTGCGCGACCTCCTGATGGGTCTGCTTCGGCATGAAATATTCGAAGCCAACCAGGACCATGGCGGAAAGCAACGTCGCCACGATTAAGCGCTTGGTATCCATCAGCGACCGGCCAGACTCTCGTTATCTGTGGGAAGAACAGCGGGGGAAGAACTGCGGGGGGGAAGGACAGCAGGAGGCATGCGCCTGCTGTCGGGTGGGCACGGGATCGTATCCGCCGATATTCCACGGATTGCAACGCAAGATCCGCCAACCGGCCAGAAATGCGCCCCGCAACGGGCCATATGTACGGATCGCGTCCTGCGCATATTCGCTGCACGAGGGCACGAAACGGCAATTCGGCCCCAGAAGCGGGCTGACGAACCGCTGATAGACGCGAATCGCCCCGACCAGAGTCCAGACCGTCGCGGCCCGGACCGGACGGATCATTCCGCCCCCCGCACACCGGCCTTGCGCAAGGCCCGCCGCAGGTCTTCGACCAGGGCGGAGAACGCGCGCCCGCGCGTCCCGTCACGGCCGATCACGACCAGATCGACGCCCGTCAATTGCTGTTCGCGCGTGACCACGATCCGCACGGCTTCGCGCAGGCGGCGGCGCGTGCGATTGCGAATGACGGCGTTGCCGACTTTCTTCGTTACGGTGAACCCGACCCGTGCCGGATCGGCATCGTCACGGCCCAATGCCTGGAGCACCAGCCCAGGGCACGGCACCTTGCGCCCCTTGGATGCAATCCGGAGGAACTCGGCACGCTTCTTGAGACGGACGGAACGGTCGGCCACTCTTCGCAGCCCCCTCTAACGCGCTATCCGGACCCGGATCGGAAGAACCGGGCCCTGAACGCGACCAGACCTGACGGATCAGGCGGACAGGCGCTTGCGGCCCTTGGAACGGCGATTGGCGATGACCCGACGGCCACCGACGGTTTCCATACGGGCGCGGAAGCCGTGACGGCGCTTGCGGACCAGCTTGGACGGTTGATACGTGCGCTTCACGACGCGACTCCCCGATTGACAAGAATAAACACGACGCGGCTATATCCACGACGCGCCGGCGCAGCCCGAAGGCCGCCTGACCTGAGGCGCGCCTTATACGTCCCGTTTCCCCGCGCGTCAACGTGCAAGAAAAGAGCCTCCATGCAAGGCCCAGACCCGCTTCCGGACGACAATCATTCCGCCCCTGCCCTCGGCACCGGCCCCTCCGACACCCAGGCCGATTCGGTGCCCGCCCCGGCATCGCGCGCCAAGGTGCTGCACGATATACGCGGCCAGTTGTCGCCGGCCATGCTCGCCGCCGACCGGCTGAGCCTGCACGCCGACCCCAAGGTGCGCGAACTGGCCGACCAGATCGTCCGGTCCATAGAACAGGCCGCCCTGCGCCTGAAAGACATCCCCCGATCCTGACCACCCAGGCCGGCGACCGAGCAGGCGGGTGCCTCCATCCAGCGCGCGCCGGCGCGCGCTGGAGCGGGCCGCCCTTGCCTGCCTCGGCCGCACGGAGCGGCCCGGAAAGCGGATGCGCGCGACAGGCCGCCCGTCGCCTGCCTCGGTGGCCCGGTTCGTGGCCGGAGATGCGGGCTGGTGAGCGAGCGCGCAATGCCGCGCCCGGCACGTGGTCCGGGCACGAAGCGCCGGGAACGCGCGCCGGATCGCCGCCAGCGCCCGTCTCCGGCCGCAAATCCGGTTCAGAACATCGAGAAGTAGAGCACGACCATGTCGATGAGGAACGCGCTGAGCAGGCCGCAACAGATCAGCCCGACCACCATCCGGTCACGCGCATCGATCCATGCCGGATCGTCATGATGCAGGGCAACCGTGTGCCATGCGCCGTTCGCGAAAGACCGTTTCGGTCCCGCCATACCGATATGGAACATATGAGCCTCCCCCGGACCGTCCCTTCTTCTCTGCCGCGCGCGGCGGCGGGTTCGTCCGGATGCATCATGACCATGGACCCTGTCGGGCCGGCTGCCAAAGGCGATTCGGGGTCAGTCGCAATCTCTTGAAACAAAATGCCCGTTGCCCGGCGCCAGACGCACGGCAGCCGGGCCAGGCCCGGCGCCGCACGCATGACACGCCGGTGGAACGGCGCGCCGCGTCAGGTCAGGCGAGGTCGGGTCGGGTCAGGCCGCGCCTTCCTCGGCATAGACCGAGATGTCGGGGCAGGAGCAGACCAGGTTGCGGTCGCCATAGGCGTTATCCAGCCGGTTGACCGGCGACCAGTATTTCGACTCCGGCACCACATCGCCCGGCAGGCAGCCCAGCCGCCGGTCATAGGCGCGGTCCCACTCCGGATCGGTCAGGTCGCGCACCGTATGCGGCGCATGGCGCAGCGGGCTCTGCTCGACCGCCATCCGCCCCTGCTCGATCTCGCGGATCTCGTCGCGGATCGCGATCATCGCATCGCAGAACCGGTCCAGTTCCGCCCGGCCCTCGGACTCGGTCGGTTCGATCATGAAGGTGCCCGCCACGGGGAAGCTGACCGTCGGCGCGTGGAACCCGTGGTCGATCAGCCGCTTGGCGATATCGTCCACCGTCACCCCGACCGTATCGCGGATCGGGCGCAGGTCGACGATGCATTCATGCGCCACCCGGCCGTTGATCCCGCGATACAGCACCGGATAATGGCCTTCCAGACGGGCCGCGATATAGTTGGAATTCAGGATCGCGACCTCGGTGGCGCGGCGCAGCCCGGCGTCGCCCATCAGCATCATGTAGGTCCAGGAAATCGGCAGCACCGCCGCCGAGCCGAACGGCGCGGCCGAAACCGCGTTCGCCCCGCCATCCTGCGGCGCGCCGGGCAGGAACGGCGCCAGATGCGCCCCTACCCCGATCGGCCCCATGCCCGGCCCGCCGCCGCCATGCGGAATGCAGAAGGTCTTGTGCAGGTTGAAATGGCTGACATCGGCGCCGTAGGCACCGGGGCGCGACAGCCCGACCTGCGCGTTCATGTTCGCGCCGTCCAGATAGACCTGCCCGCCGGCCGCGTGCACCAGCTCGCAGATCTCGACCACCGATTCCTCGAACACGCCGTGCGTCGACGGATAGGTGATCATGATCGCCGCCAGACGGTCGGCATTCTGCGCGATCTTCACCTTCAGGTCGGCGATGTCCACATTGCCCTGGTCGTCGCAGGCCACGACCACCACCCGCATCCCCGCCATCTGGGCCGAGGCCGGGTTGGTGCCGTGCGCCGACGCCGGAATCAGGCAGACATCGCGCCCTTCGTCGCCCCGCGAACGGTGATAGGCGCGAATGGCCAGCAGACCGGCATATTCGCCCTGTGCCCCGGAATTGGGCTGGAGCGAGACCGCGTCGTAGCCGCTGACATCCCTGAGCATCCGCTCCAGGTCGCGGAACAGTTCGGCATAGCCCTGCTGCTGTACCTCGGGCGCGAAAGGATGGATGTCGCAGAACCCCGGCCAGGTGATCGGCATCATCTCGACCGTCGCGTTCAGCTTCATGGTGCACGACCCCAGCGGGATCATCGTGCGATCCAGCGCCAGATCGCGGTCGGACAGGCGGCGCAGGTAGCGCAGCATGTCGGTCTCGGACCGGTGGGCATGGAACACCGGATGGGTCATGAACGTGCCCTGGCGCAGCAGGGCCGGCGGCAGCAGGCTGTCGGGTGCCGACAGCGTCTGCTCCATCGCCGCCAGGCGCTGGGCATCGGGGCAGAAGCAGCGCCACACGGCGCGGACGATCTCCGGCGTCGTCGTCTCGTCCAGGCTGATCCCGACGCGGTCCTCGTCGATCGCGCGCAGGTTCATGCCCGCGTCCTCGGCACGGGCGCGGACCAGAACGGCGGTGCCGCCGGTCGCGACCGTAATCGTGTCGAAGAACGCATCCGTCTCGACGCGCACCGACAGCGCGCGCAGCCCCGCCGCCAGGATCGCCGTCAGGCGATGCACCCGCTGCGCGATCGCCGTCAGACCCTCGGGGCCATGATAGACCGCATACATCGCGGAAATGACTGCCGGCAGCACCTGCGCGGTGCAGATGTTCGAGGTCGCCTTCTCGCGGCGGATATGCTGTTCGCGCGTCTGCAACGCCAGCCGATAGGCCGGTTCGCCCCGGCTATCGACCGAGACGCCCACCAGACGGCCCGGCATGTTGCGCTTGTAGGCGTCGCGCACGGCCATATACGCCGCATGTGGCCCACCGGCCCCCATCGGCATGCCGTAACGCTGCATCGAGCCCACCGCGATATCGGCCCCCAGCGCGCCCGGCGATTCCAGCACCGTCAGCGCCAGCGGGTCGGCCGCCATCGCCACCACGGCCTGTGCCGCGTGCAGTTTTTCGATCCATGCGCGCGGATCGCGCACCTGCCCCGACGAACCGGGATATTGCAACAGCGCACCGAACACCGCGCCGGGGTCCAGGTCGCGCCCGGGGTCGCCGACCACGATCCGCCAGCCCATCGGCTCGGCGCGCGTGCGCAGCACCGCCAGCGTCTGCGGATGGCAGTCGGCATCGACGAAGAACCCCTCGGCCTTCGATTTCGCCACCCGGCGCGCCAGGGCCATCGCCTCGGCCGCCGCCGTCGCCTCGTCCAGCAGCGAGGCATTGGCCACGTCCAGCCCGGTCAGGTCGCGCACCATGGTCTGGAAGTTCAGCAGTGCTTCAAGACGCCCCTGGCTGATTTCCGGCTGATACGGCGTATAGGCCGTGTACCAGGCCGGGTTTTCCAGCACGTTGCGCTGGATGACGCCCGGCAGCACCGTATTGTAATAGCCCTGCCCGATCAGGGACGTCATCACCCGGTTGCGGCCGGCGATCGTGCGCAGGCGCGCCAGCGCCTCGGGCTCGGACAGGCCGGCCCCCAGCCCCATCGCGCCACGCAGGCGGATGGACGCCGGCACCGTCTGTTCCATCAGTTCGTCGAGCGAGCCCGCGCCCACGACCTCCAGCATGGCGGCGACATCCCGCGCCCCCGGCCCGACATGGCGGGCACAGAAGGCATCGGCGGCGGGCTGCGTGCCCTGCCAGAGAGAAGTGGAGGTCACGATCAATATTCTCCGCGACAGAAACAGAAACGGTGTCGAGAAACTGTTTTAACGAACCATCCACCGGCGCCCCGAAACGCGGGACCGCGCATCGGCGCGCCGGCGGGCCGGTCTTCAGCCGATCAGGGCGGCGTAGCCGTCGGCGTCCAGCAGCGCGGCGAGCTGCCCGGCATCGGCGATGCGCAGCTTCAGAATCCAGCCTTCGGCCTCCGGGTCGCGGTTGACCAGCGACGGATCGTCCGACAGCGCCGCGTTGAACCCGACGACGGTGCCCGACACGGGGGCATAGATGTCCGACGCGGCCTTGACCGATTCCACCACGGCGGCGCTGTCGCCCTGCGCGACCTCGGTGCCTTCGTCCTTCGCCTCGACGAAGACCAGTTCGCCCAGTTCCTCGGCGGCATGGGCGGTGATGCCGACGATGGCGACATCACCCTCGACGCGCAGCCACTCATGTTCTTTCGTGTAATAGACGGTCATGTTCCGATCTCCATCCAGCAGGTCAGCGTTTGAAATTCAGCGTTTGAAACCGGGGGCCACGAACGGCAGCGCCGCCACGGTGGCCGGCAGATAGCGCCCGCGCAGTTCGGCGAACAGGGGCGTGCCCGTCGCGGCGAACGCCGTTTCCACGTAGCCCATGGCGACCGGCCCGCCGAAGGTCGGGCCGAACGCGCCGGAGGTCACATGCCCGACCGGCTGCGTGCCCGCCTCGTCGGCGAACAGGCGCGCCCCGCCCCGTACCGGCGCGCGGCCCTCGACCGCGATGCCCACGCGGCGCCGGCTTACGCCGCCTTCGATCTGCCCCAGAATGATGTCGGCGCCGGGGAAGCCCCCCGCCCGCGCCCCACCGGCACGGCGGGTTTTCTGGATCGACCATTCCAGCGCGCCCTCGACCGGCGTCGTCTCGCGGTCGATATCCGATCCATACAGGCACAGCCCGGCTTCCAGCCGCAGGCTGTCGCGCGCGCCCAGTCCGGCCGGCGCCACCTCGGGCTCGGCCAGCAGCGCCTCGGCCACCCGCACGGCGGCATCGGCCGCCATGCCGAGTTCGAACCCGTCCTCGCCCGTGTAGCCGGACCGCGATGCCACGCAGGGCACGCCCGCCACCTCGAACGCCGCCACATCCATGAAGCGCATCTCCGCCGACGCGGGCGCCAGACGCGCCAGCACGGCCCCGGCCCGCGGTCCCTGCAACGCGATCAGCGCCCGGTCGGGCAGCGGCTCGACAGTGCAATCCTCGCCCAGCGCGGTTGCGATATGTGCCAGATCCGCATCCTTGCAGGCCGCGTTGACCACCAGGATCAGCGTATCGCCCAGCCGCGAGACCATCAGATCGTCCAGGATGCCGCCCTTGCCGTCGGTCAACTGGGTATAACGCTGGCGCCCCGTCTTCAGCGACAGGATGTCGGCCGGCACCAGCCGCTCCAGCGCCAGCGCCGCGTCCTCGACCCGCCCCGAGCGCGCATGCAGATGCGCCTGCCCCATGTGCGATACGTCGAACAGGCCGGCGGCATTGCGCGTGTGCTGGTGTTCGGCCATCACGCCGGCGCGGTACTGCACCGGCATTTCATAGCCTGCGAACGGCACCATGCGTCCGCCCAGCGACAGGTGCAGGTCATAAAGCGGCGTGCGCAGCAGCGAATCGCTCATGCCGCCCTCCGGGCGCCGGCAGCGCCATGCGCGAGGGACGGATCGCACCGATCCGAACATGAGAAAACAAGGAAAGACGGCCAACGTGACATGAACAGAGCCTCCTGAACCCACAACCGGATCCGAATGCCCCTTCTGTCGGTTTGCCTGAGATCGCTATCCCGTCGGCGGACGCGCGAGGCGCCTCTCTCCAGAAGTCGAAGCCGGGCGGTCCTTTGGCCTGAGAGTTTCCGGGGCGGTTGCTCCTTCGGCGCCGGCTCTCGCCAGTCTCTCCCGCGTCAGCATCCGGATGCTTCGCATATGTTGCGCAATCAAGTCAATCGTCCTCACACCGCCGCGAGGGGTGGATCGCAGGCTTCGGGCGCCCTACCCTTGCCCCCCGGACGCAAGACGACAAGGAGGCGCGCGACCATGGACGCCACACCACTGACCATCCTCGCGGAATTCACCACAACCGACGAAAACCGCGCGAAATTTCTGGAACTCTGCGCTTATGACGCCGAACGCTCGGTCGCCGACGAGCCCGGCTGCCACGCCTTCGACGTCCTGCTGCCCGAGGACGCACCGCATACCGTCATCCTGCACGAGATCTATACCGACCGCGCGGCATTCGACAGCCACCTGAAGACCCCGCATTTCAAGGTCTTCGACGACGCGGTGCGCGACCTGGGCATCCAGACCGTCGCGGTGCGTCTGCTGGCGACGCACCGCGCCTGAGCGCGACCAGCCCATCCCGGCCGGCTATATCGAACCCGGCGGGATCGGCTGGTCGGCCACGACGGGGCGGCAGGCGCCGGGGCGGATTTATCGCCCCGGTTTTTTGCTGGCCGGTCTTTTGGGGCTTGTACCCAGTTCCTGGGCCAGTTGCGCGAAGAGCGGGGCGCGCGGGTCGGTGGCGCGCCACCACAGCCCGATGGTCCGGCCGATTTCGGGCGATGCGAACGGTATGGCGCGGGAGAAGCCGCGCGCCTCGGTGTCGGTATCGACCGCCAGCGCCGGCATGACGGCGATTCCCTCGCCGGCATCGACCATGTAGCGCAGCATTTCCACGCTGGTCGCGATCGGGCCGTCCAGACCGGGATGGAGCGGGACGGACGGATCGCACAGCGAGACGGTCTGGTCGCGCAGGCAATGGCCGGGATCGAGGAGCATCAGGTCCGCGCTGTCGAGATCGGCGGACGACAGCGCGGATTTCGTGGCCAGTGGGTGGGTGCGGGGGACCAGGACGCGAAACGGCTCGAAGAACAGGACGGCGGTGGCGATGCCGGGGTCTGGCGCGGGCATCGCCGCGATAACGATATCCAGCGTGTAATCGAGCAGGTGCCGCGTCAGGTCCGCCGTTCGGTCCTCGGTGAGGCGCAGCGCGATGTCCGGATGGGCGGCGCGAAGGTGCCGCAGCAGCGTGGGCATGTAATACGGCGCCAATGTCGGAATGATGCCCAGCGCCAGGGGGCCGGCCAGCGTGTGCCCGGTGCCGTGCGCCTGTTCCATCAGGACATGCGCGTCGCGGACGATGCGTTCGACCAGGGGGATCAGGGCCGCGCCCCGCCGGGTCGGACGGGTGCCCCGGCGCCCGCGCTCGAAGAGCGTGCAGCCCAGCAGGGCCTCGACCTTGCGTATCTGCTCGCTGAGGCCGGGCTGGCTGACGCCGCAGGCATGCGCGGCCTGGCCGAAATGGCCGGTGCGGCTGACCGCGAGGACATAATCGAGATCGCGCAACGTCAGGCCGGCGAGGGAGCGCGAAGGAGGGATGGACATACGATAGGCATAGCCTATCAATTTTATAATGAGAATCGATTTTATCTATAAATCATGGGGCGGTAGGCAGGGATCGTATTCTTTCCGGAGAGGAAAACGTCATGTCCGACCAGAGTGTCCGCCCCGTCCTGACCACCAGCGCCGGCGCGCCCGTCCCCGACAACCAGAACAGCAAGAGCGCCGGCCGGCACGGCCCGCTGCTGCTGGAAAACTATCAGTTGCTGGAAAAGCTGGCCCACCAGAACCGCGAACGCATTCCCGAGCGGGTGGTGCATGCCAAAGGGTCCGGCGCGTATGGCCGCTTTACCGTCACCGGGGATGTCACACGCTATACGAATGCCGCGATCTTCGGCGAGATCGGCAGGACGACCGAGGTACTGGCCCGGTTTTCCACCGTTGCCGGAGAGCGGGGGGCCGCGGATGCCGAGCGGGACGTGCGTGGTTTCGCGCTGAAATTCTACACCGACGAAGGCAACTGGGACCTGGTGGGGAACAACACGCCGGTCTTCTTCATTCGCGACCCGATGAAATTTCCCGATTTCATTCACACGCAGAAGCGTCATCCGCGTACCAACATGCGTTCGGCGACGGCGATGTGGGATTTCTGGTCCCTGAGCCCGGAAAGCCTGCATCAGGTCGCGATCCTGTTCTCGGACCGCGGGTTGCCGCGCGGGTATCGCTTCATGAACGGCTACGGCAGCCATACCTATTCGTTCTGGAACGATGCGGGCGAGCGGTTCTGGGTGAAGTTCCATTTCACGACCCGGCAGGGGCATCGCCACTGGACCAATGACGAGGCCGCCGGCATTGTCGGCCAGGACCGGGAAAGCGCGCAGCGCGACCTGTATGACGCCATCGAAGGCGGCGATTTCCCGCGCTGGACGCTGTCGGTCCAGATTATGGCGGAGGCCGATGCCGCGCGGCAATCCTTCGATCCGTTCGACCTGACCAAGGTCTGGCCGCATGCGGATTTCCCGCTGGTCGAGGTGGGCGTGCTGGAACTGAACCGCAACCCGGCGCATTATTTCGCGGAAATCGAGCAGGCGTCGTTCTCGCCGTCCAATATCGTGCGCGGAATCGGCTATTCGCCCGACAAGGTCTTGCAGGCGCGCCTGTTCGCCTATGCCGACGCCCATCGCTATCGCGTCGGCACGCATTATGAGAGCCTGCCGGTCAATCAGCCGAAATGCCCGGTTCGGACCTACCATGCCGACGGGGCGATGCGTTTCGACGCGCCGCGCGGAACCGATGCGTATTATGAGCCGAACTCGTTCGGCGGGCCGGTGGAGGACGCGCGGGCGAAGGAACCGCCGCTGATGCTGGACGGAGCGGCGGGATATTACGACCATCGCACGGGCAATGACGATTACAGCCAGCCCGCCGCCCTGTTCCGCCTGTTCGACGATGCGCAGAAACAGCGTTTCTTCGCGAATATCGCCGCCGCGATGCAAGGTGTTCCGGCCGATATCGTCGAACGCCAGTTGGGGCATTTCGCCAAGGCCGACCCGGCCTGGGCGGAGGGCGTGCGCCTGGCGTTGGCGCACGCTGCCGGCTGATCTACGAGATTCATCTCTGAATTTCGGAGTCAGGACATCGTATCAGACAGCGGTGGGGAGAGCCCTGGTCATGCTCTCCCCACCCAGGCATCCGATCCTATTTCGACGCCGGCAGATGCCTGGCGATATAGGGCGGCAGGTTGAAGGCGCCGGCATGGATCTCCGGCGTCCAGTAACCGGTCGTCCCCAGGATGCCCGCCTGCTCGGCCCGCGCGCGGATCGTCTCGACCGCATGCAGGGCCGGGTTGGTTCCCTTCGCCGCCACGCCCAGCGTCATGAAGCCGCCGACATAGGTCGGCACCGCCGCCACATAGGCCGAGACATGCGGAAAGAACTGCGCCCGGCGCAGGCTGGTCTCACGCAGTTCGTCCGCCTGCATGAACGGCACGCCGCACTGGTTCACGATGATGCCGTTGGGCGTCAGGATACGGGCGCAATGCGCGTAGAACGCATCGGTGAACAGTACCTCGCCCACCCCGATCGGGTCGGTGCTGTCGACGATGATGACATCGACCGAGCCGCTTTCCGCTTTGGCGACATAATCGATGCCGTCGCCCACGATCACGTCGGCGCGCGGGTCGGTCCAGGCATCGCCGGCGATGCCCGGCAGGAACTGTTTGGACAGTTCGATCACCGCCCCGTCGATCTCGACCATCACGGCACGTTCGACGCCACGATGCTGCAACACGCGGCGCAGCACGCCACCATCGCCGGCACCGATGATCAGCACGCTCTTCGCATCGCCATGGGCCAGCACCGGCACATGCGTCAGCATTTCCTGATAGACGAACTCGTCACCCTCGGTGATCTGGATCACCCCGTCGAGCACGAGCACGCGGCCATGCGTCTCGCTTTCGAAAACCACGATGTCCTGGAAGGGGCTTTTGGTGCGGGCCAGTTCCTTGCGAACACGGAAACGCTGCTGCCAGCCGTCATAGAGTGTTTCGCCGATCCATGCGTCGGTCATTGCCTGTGTCTCCCCGGCACGAAAATGGACACATAAAAAAAGGCCGGACGAATCCGGCCCTTAAACTCCTGTGCGGCCTGACGCCGCACCGGACGGTCAGGCGCCGGCCAGGCCGGCACCCTCGCCATCAGGCGACCCGGCCGCGACGCTGCTCGTCCACGACCACCCGGTCCGCCTGGAACAGGCGCTGCATCACCGGGATCGCCAGGTGCGGATCGCACGCACCGCACATGAAGATGTCGACGGCGGCGAAATTCCGCTCCGGCCACGTGTGGATCGAAATGTGGCTCTCGGCCAGCACCACCACGCCCGACACGCCGCCATTGGGCGTGAAGTGATGGAAGTGGCTGTGCAGGATCGTCGCCCCCGCCGTCACCGCCGCTTCGCACAGCGTACGGTCGATCTTCTCCGGATCATCGAGATTCCGGGCGTCCCAGAGGTCGACGAGAAGATGCGTCCCCGCAAACTTCATCCCGTCCCGCTCGACGAAATAATCCTTCCGATCCTCGTCAGACGAAGACGGAGCTGAAGACATCTGGATATTGCTCGGGAGTTCCGAGACCATCCCCAGCTGAGCAAGTGCGTTCATCACGTACCCCCAAACCAGTAGACAGCCTGTTGGGCGGGATCGCCCCCTTGGGCCAAGGGGGCCGCTGATAAGGCCTTCCCCCTGTCAACGCAAGAACTTTTGCCCCCTAACCCCGTTTTTTTTCGTCCCTTTCACACAAGCTTCTTTCTCCGGGCGGCATTCAGGCTTTCGCGCGGCGTTTCCGCCCTTTGGACGGCGCGGGCAGAAGCGGCGCCAGGAACCGCCCGGTATGGCTTTCCGCACAGGCCGCGATGTCCTCGGGCGTGCCCTCGGCCACGATCCGGCCGCCGCCGTCGCCACCTTCCGGCCCCATGTCCAGCACCCAGTCCGCCGTCTTGATCACATCCAGATTATGCTCGATCACCAGCACGGTATTGCCCTGGTCCACCAGGGCGTGCAGCACGTCCAGCAGCTTGCGCACATCCTCGGAATGCAGGCCCGTCGTCGGCTCGTCGAGGATGTACAACGTGCGGCCCGTCGCACGGCGCGCCAGTTCCTTGGACAGTTTCACCCGCTGCGCCTCGCCGCCTGAAAGCGTGGTCGCCTGCTGGCCCAGCGCGACATAGCCCAGCCCGACCTGTTGCAGGATGGCCAGCCGGTCGCGGATGCGCGGCACGGCGGAGAAATACGGCAGGGCTTCATCCACCGTCATCGCCAGCACGTCGGCGATCGACTTGCCACGGAATTTCACATCCAGCGTTTCGCGATTGTAGCGCGCGCCCTTGCAGGTATCGCAGGTCACGAACACGTCGGGCAGGAAGTGCATCTCGATCTTCAGCACCCCGTCGCCCTGGCACGCCTCGCACCGCCCGCCCTTGACGTTGAACGAGAACCGGCCGGGCTTGTAGCCGCGCGCCTTGCTCTCCGGCAGTTCGGCGAACCAGTCGCGGATCGGCGTGAACAGGTCGGTATAGGTCGCGGGGTTCGAACGCGGCGTGCGGCCGATCGGCGACTGGTCGATATCAATGATCTTGTCCAGCAGGTCCATGCCGACGATCCGGCGATAGGGCGCCGGATTCTGCCCCGACCCCATCAGGTGCCGCGACAGCGCCTTGTACAGCGTATCGATCACCAGCGTGGATTTGCCGCCGCCGGAAACCCCGGTCACGCAGGTAAAGGTGCCCAGCGGAAAGCGCGCGGTCACGTCATGCAGGTTGTTGCCGCTGGCCCCTTCCAGCACCAGCATCCGCTTGGGGTCCACCGGCCGGCGCTTCTCCGGCACCGCGATCTGCCTGCGGCCCGACAAATAGTCGCCCGTCAGGCTGGCCGGGTTGGCCGCCACCTGCTCCGGCGTGCCGATCGCCACCACATGGCCGCCATTGACGCCCGCCCCCGGCCCCATGTCGATCAGCCAGTCGGCCGAGCGGATCGCATCCTCGTCATGCTCCACGACGATCAGCGTATTCCCCAGCCGTTTCAGCCGCTGCAACGTGCCCAGCAACCGCTCGTTGTCGCGCTGGTGCAGGCCGATCGACGGCTCGTCCAGCACGTACAGCACGCCCGTCAGGCCCGACCCGATCTGGCTGGCCAGCCGGATGCGCTGGCTCTCGCCGCCCGACAGCGTGGCCGATCCGCGCGACAGCGTCAGGTAATCAAGCCCCACATCGTCGAGAAAGCGCAGCCGGTCCAGGATCTCGCGCAGGATGCGCCGCGCGATCTCGGCCCGCTGCGGCGTCAGCGTCGCCTCCACGGTGCCGAACCATTCCAGCGCCCGGCGGATCGGCAGGTCGGACGCCTGGGCGATGGTGCAGTTCGCCACCCGCACCGACAGCGCCTCCGGCCGCAGCCGCGCGCCATGGCACACATGGCACGGCTTGTCGGACTGGTAGCGCGACAGTTCCTCGCGCACCCACACGCTGTCGGTCTCGGCCATCCGGCGGCGCAGGTTGGCCACCACGCCCTCGAACCGCTTGGTCAGGCTGTAGCTCTTGCGGCCGTCGCGGTACTGGAAGGTCACCTCGTCCTCGCCGCCCTCCATGATTATGTCGCGCACGCCCGCCGGCAGGTCGCGCCACGGCGTGTCCATCTTTACGCCGTAATGGGCGGCCAAGCTTTCCAGCGTCTGCTGGTAATAGGGGCTCTGCGTGTTGCGCCACGGCGCGATGGCCCCGGCCGCCAGCGACAGCGATTCGTCCGGCACGATCAGGTGGGGGTCGAAGAAGGTCTCGGTCCCGATCCCGTCGCAGGCCGGGCAGGCCCCCTGCGGGGCGTTGAACGAGAACAGCCGGGGCTCGATCTCCTCCAGCGTAAAACCGCTGACCGGGCACGCGAAGCGCGAGGAAAACACGATATGCGGCGGCGCCTCCGCCCCGTCGCGCACCACTTCCTCGGCATAGACCAGCCCGTCGGAGAGGCCCAGCGCGGTCTCGAAACTGTCCGCCAGGCGGGATTCCACGCCCGGCCGCACCACCACGCGATCCACCACGGCCTCGACCGTGTGGCGCAGCTTGCGGTTCAGGTCGGGTACGTCGGCGATCTCGTACAGTTCGCCGTCCACCTTCACGCGGGCAAAGCCCTTGCGCTGCAAGTCCGCCAGTTCCTTGCGGCACTCGCCCTTGCGGTCGCGCACCACGGGCGCCAGCAGCATCAGCCGGGTGCCCTCGGGCAGCGCCATCACCCGGTCGACCATCTGGCTGACGGTCTGCGCCTCGATCGGCAGGCCGGTGGCCGGGGAATACGGCACGCCCGCCCGCGCCCATAGCAGGCGCATGTAATCGTGGATCTCGGTAATCGTGCCGACGGTCGAGCGCGGATTCTTCGAGGTCGTCTTCTGCTCGATGGAAATCGCGGGCGACAGGCCCTCGATCGCGTCCACATCGGGCTTGCCCATCAGTTCCAGGAACTGCCGCGCATAGGCCGAGAGGCTCTCGACATAGCGCCGCTGCCCCTCGGCATAGATGGTATCGAACGCCAGCGACGATTTGCCGGAGCCCGACAGGCCCGTTACCACCGTCAGCGCATCGCGCGGAATCTCGACATCGACATTCTTCAGGTTGTGCGCCCGCGCGCCGCGTACCCGAATGGTCTGCGTCCCGTGCAGCGGGGTCGATTCTGTCCGCGCGGCCGCAACCGGGCCGGATCGCTTCGCCATGATGTCCGCATCTCCGTTCTGCTCCGGCATGACGGAGCGCATCGTTCACACTCTGTTCTGCCGGATTCCGCCGCCGTCGCCAAGATCCAGCCCCCGGAAAAGACCGCCGCGCGGCGTCCGGCCGGCGCGGGCGGGCCACATGCAGGTATCATCCGGCGGCCATCTGGGTTAGGATCGCGGGTGAGTCCCGTCCCCCAACCGCACCGGTCCGGGTGGACGGTTTTTTTTGAGGGGGCGGCGCCCTGGTGCGCGGCCCCGGACCGGACAGCGGCAGGGCAGTACTATGGCGGGTAGCGTCAACAAGGTCATCCTCGTGGGCAATCTGGGGAAGGACCCGGAAGTCAGGAACAGCCAGAACGGCGCCAAGATCGTCTCGCTGACGCTGGCCACCAGCGATAGCTGGAACGACAAGGCATCGGGCGAGCGGCGCGAGAAGACCGAGTGGCATCGCGTCGTCATCTTCAACGAGCGCATCGCCGACGTTGCCGAGCGTTTCCTGCGCAAGGGCCGCAAAATCTATCTGGAAGGCTCGCTCCAGACCCGCAAATGGACCGACCAGTCGGGGCAGGAACGCTATACGACCGAAGTGGTCGTGGACCGTTTCCGTGGCGAGCTGGTGCTGCTGGACAGCAACCGCGGCGGCGAAGGCGGCGATGATGCCGGCGGCGGATATGGCGGTGGCGGTTATGGCGGCGGCGGCGGCGGTGGCGGATACGGCGCGCCGGCGGCGGCTCCGCGCCAGATCGGCGGCGGACGCGGTAACGCGGGCGGCGGCAGCCATGGCGGCCCCGGCGCGCCGGCCGGCGGTGGCGGCTGGGACGCCCCGCACGGTGGCGGCAGCGACCTGGACGACGAAATTCCGTTCTGAGGCGGGCCTCCGCCCGGCCCGAGGCCCTGTCGGGCCTCGTCGCCGGGCGCGGTTTTTCCCCGGCCGGCACTCTATGCTAGGGTGGTCTCATCCACCTGCGCCGGACCAGTTCCCGCCATCCGGCGCGCCCGGCGCAAGAGAGATGGCACTGACATGACGGATATGCCTTGACCGAGATTCCCGACTCGCCGCAGCCGCCGGCCCCTTCCGACATCGTTCCGGTAACCGTCGAGGAGGAAATGCGTTCCTCCTACCTCGCCTATGCGATGTCGGTCATCGTCAGCCGCGCCCTGCCGGACGTGCGGGACGGGTTGAAGCCGGTCCATCGGCGCATCCTCTATTCGATGCGCGAAAGCGGGTTTACGCACGACAAGCCCTATCGCAAATCGGCCCGCGCGGTCGGTGACGTGATGGGTAAATACCATCCGCACGGCGATTCCTCGATCTACGACGCCATGGTCCGCATGGCGCAATCCTGGTCGATGCGCGTGAAGCTGATCGACGGCCAGGGTAATTTCGGCTCGGTTGACGGCGATTCTCCGGCCGCGATGCGTTATACCGAAGCACGTCTGGCCAAGGCCGCGTCCTTCCTGCTGGACGATATCGACCGCGATACCGTCGATTTCCAGCCGAACTACGATGAAAGCGAGCAGGAACCCAAGATCCTGCCCGCCGCCTTCCCCAACCTGCTGATCAACGGTGCCTCGGGCATCGCGGTCGGCATGGCCACCAACATCCCGACCCACAATCCGGGCGAGATCATCGACGCCACGCTGGCGCTGATCGCGCAGCCGGACCTGACGCTCGAAGACCTGATGAAGATCGTGCCGGGGCCGGACTTCCCGACCGGCGGCATCATCCTGGGCCGCGCGGGCATCCGCAGCGCGTTCGAGACCGGGCGCGGCTCGGTCATCATCCGCGCCCGCGCCGAGATCGAGGACCTGAATCGCGACCGCCACGCGATCATCATCACCGAGATCCCGTATCAGGTGAACAAATCGACCTTGCAGGAGCGCATCGCCGATCTGGTGCGCTCCAAGCAGATCGAAGGCATTTCCGACATCCGCGACGAAAGCGACCGGTCGGGCATGCGCATCGTCATCGAGGTCAAGCGCGACGCCACGCCGGAAGTGGTGCTGAACCATCTCTACCGCTTCACCCAGCTTCAGACCTCGTTCGGGGTCAACATGCTGGCGCTGGATAACGGCCAGCCCCGCCTGATGGGGCTGAAGGACGTGCTGGAAGCCTTCATCACCTTCCGTGAAGAAGTCATCCTGCGTCGCGCCCGCCACGACCTGATGAAGGCGCGCGACCGCGCCCATCTGCTGGTCGGGCTGGTCATCGCGGTGGCGAATATCGACGCCGTGATCGCGCTGATCCGCGCCGCCCCCGACGCCGCCAGCGCCCGCGCCGCGCTGATGACCACGCCGTGGGACGCCGCCGATATCGAGCCGCTGCTGGCCCTGATCCTCGACGAAGGCAACGTGATCGTCGAGGGCAAGGTCCACCTGACCGAGGCCCAGGCCCGTGGCATCCTGGAGTTGCGCCTGCAACGCCTGACCGGGCTGGAGCGCGAGAAGATCCAGCAGGAACTTTCCGAAGTCGCGGAAAAGATCAGCGACCTTCTGGAGATCATCGCCAGCCGCCCGCGCCGCATGAACGTGATGCGGGAGGAGCTGGCGGCGATCCGCGCCGAACTCGCCACCCCGCGCATGACCGAGATCGCCGATTATGCCGGCGACCAGACGGACGAAAGCCTGATCGAACCCGGCCAGATGGTGGTGACGATCACGCGCGAGGGCTTCATCAAGCGCACGCCGCTGGACATCTTCCGCGCGCAGAATCGCGGCGGGCGTGGCCGCACCGCCGCCGGCCGCCGGGGCGACGACATCGTGGTGCGGTCGTTCAACGCCCATACCCATCAATGGGTGCTGTTCTTCTCCTCGGGCGGCAAGGCGTATCGCGAGAAGGTCTGGCGCCTGCCCGAGGCCAGCCCGACGGCCAAGGGCCGGGCGCTGATCAACCTGCTGCCCGACCTGGGCGGCGATTCGATCACGGCAGTCCTGCCTCTGCCGCAGGACGAGACGCTGTGGGAGAACCTGCATCTGGTCTTCGCCACCGCCTCGGGCACCGTGCGCCGCAACCGGCTGAGCGATTTCCGCAATATCCGCTCCTCGGGCCTGATCGCGATGAAGCTGGATGAAGGCGACCGGCTGATCGGGGTCGCGACCTGTCGCGAGGGGCAGGACGTGTTCCTGGCCACGCGCAAGGCGCGCTGCATCCGCTTCCAGATTACGGACGACACGTTGCGCGTCTTTGCCGGGCGTGACAGTTCGGGCGTGCGCGGCATCCGCCTCGGCGAGGGCGACGAGGTCAACAGCCTGTGCGTGCTGAACCATGTCGAGGCGACGGTCGAGGAACGCGCATCGTATCTGCGGCTGGCCAACGCCCGCCGCCGCGCGGAACTCGCGGCCAGCCAGGGGGGCGAGGACGCCGACGAAGCTGCGAACGACAGCCCCGACGCATCGGACGAAGAAGCGGTACCGGCCGATTCGGTCATTGATCCGGAACGATTCGCCGAACTCGAACTGGCCGAGGAAATCCTGCTGATCGTCAGCAATGCGGGTTTCGGGCGCCGGTCGTCGGCCTACGATTATCGTGTGAGCGGCCGTGGCGGCCAGGGTATCTCCAACATGTCCTTCACCTCCGGCAAGCGCGGGAACGAGGTCGTGGCCACCCTGCCGGTGATCGGCGGCACGGATGTCATGCTGGTCACGGATGCCGGCCGCCTGATCCGCGTGCCGGTCGATCAGATCCGCGTCATGTCGCGGCAGGCCAGCGGTGTGACGCTGTTCCGGCTGGACGCCACCGAGCACGTCATCAGCGTCTTCCCCGTCATGGAAAATGACGATGAGGGCGACGACGCGGCGGAGGAAGATGCCGCCCCCGAGGAGACCCCCGATGCCTGATACCGGGCCGCGCACGGGCTTCTATCCCGGCACGTTCGACCCGGTGACCACCGGTCACCTGGATATCGTCGAGCGTGCGGCGCGGCTGGTTGACCGGCTGATCATCGGTGTGGCGGAAAATTCCGGCAAGCAGCCATTGATGCCGCTGGACGAGCGCATCACCTGCGTCACGGAGGAAACCCGTCCCATCGCCGAACGGACGGGCAGCCAGATCTCGGTCATCGGGTTCAGCAACCTGCTGGTCGAGGAGGCGCGCACCCATGGGGCGACCCTGATCGTGCGCGGGCTGCGGGTGGTCACCGATTTCGATTACGAGGTCCAGATGTTCGGCATGAACCATCATCTGGCCCCCGATATCGAGACGGTGTTCCTGATGGCCACCGAGCGCAGCCAATATATCTCTTCGCGGCTGGTGAAGGAGGTCGCCCGCCTGGGCGGCGACATCACCAGCTTCGTTCCCCCCTTCACCCGCCAGCGCATCCTGGCGCGGCTGGGGGGATAACGCCGGTCGCGCGGCCCCTTGCCGCGCGGCACGCAAGCAAACTGGAATACGAACGATGTCTGACACCGCACCGAAGGCCGACCTGATCGACGTGGAGCTGAAGACCGGCCATGTGATCATCCAGCTCCGCCCCGACCTGGCGCCGCTGGCTGCCGAGCGGATTCGCACGCTGGCCGCCGAGGGGTTCTACGACAACACGCCCTTCCACCGCGTCATCCACGGCTTCATGGCGCAGGGCGGCGACCCGACCGGCACCGGCACCAGCGGCAGCCACCTGCCCGACCTGAAGGCCGAATTCACCCGTGCGGCGAAGTTCGAGCGCGGCACGGTCGGCATGGCCCGCACCATGAACCCCGACAGCGCGAACAGCCAGTTCTTCATCATGTTCGAGCCCTCGCCCCATCTGGACGGTCAGTACACCATCGTCGGCCAGGTGGTCGAAGGCATGGAGCATATCGACCAGGTCAAGCGCGGCGCGGGCCAGAGCGGCGTGGTGCAGGACCCCGATCGCATCATTTCCATGCGTCCGGTCGCGGCCTGAGCGACAAAGCGCATCGCGTCAGCCGCTTTGATGGTTGACTTGACCGCCTGAAGCCGGTACCCGGGGCCGCACCGCCAAGCGGTCCCGGTGAGCCGGTAGCTCAGTCGGTAGAGCATTCGACTTTTAATCGAATGGTCGTGGGTTCGAATCCCACCCGGCTCACCATCTTCTTTCCCCGATCACATTGCGTGCGCCACTCTTCTTTTCCGAAGAAAAGAAGAAGAAAGATTTCCGGTCCGCTCTTGAACCAGAGCATGACCCGGCATGATGGTCCTGAACGAATCAGGGTTCTCCGGTTCTTTTTTCAAAAAAAGAACGAGGGTTTTCTTACTATGCCGTCGCCTTCCCTCAGGAACACGGCAGATCACGTATTGTCTGGATAATCTTCAGCACTTCCAGCGTTTCATCGGGCGGAGAAAGCGTAGCCGCCGTCTCGCCGCTTTGTATGGCCCGTGTCGCTGCCTCTATTTCAAATTGCAGCCCATATCCCGGAAAATCAAAAGCATGGCGCCGGACACCCGGCAGGGGCAGCTTCCGTGCGATTTTCGAGAAAAGGCGCGCTGCAAACGGGCTTTTACCCAACGCCCGAATAGTCCTGCCTATGGCAGGTCCGGTCTCCAGCACCTGGCGCGCGCCGATGAAAGGGGATGGCAGGACAAGCGCCCCCCGCGTGCCTTCGATCACGAACAGATTGCCACCCGTATTGTCGAACGCGCACCGCAGGGTCGCCGGAACGCCACCGAAATCCAGGTCCAGACGCGCCGTCCGATCGACCCCTGTCGGCGCGGCGCACCATGCGCCTGAAACCGTATCGGGCCGTCCCAGGAGCATGAGCGAAAGGGACACCAGATAACATCCCAGATCGAGCAGGGCGCCTCCTCCCTGAAGAGGGTCGAAGAATCGGTCCGTCGCATCGTAGGGATGTCGAAACGCGAGTTCCCCCGTCACGCTGCGCACCGTTCCAATCGAGCCCCGGTCCAGAGCCTGTTGCACGAACCGGATCGCCGGCAGGAAGCGGCACCACACGCCTTCCATCAGGAAGACATTCCGTTCTCTGGCAAAGCCGATCAGGCGTTCGGCCTGCTCCACATTCACAACCAGTGGCTTCTCGACGAGAACGCTCTTGCCGCTTTCGATGGCGGCCCAGGCCATGGAAAAATGAGATGAATTGGGCGTGGCGATATACACCGCGTCAACACGCGCATCCTGCAACAGCGCGTCATGACCCTCATACGCGACCCCGCCGTAAAGGCCGGCGAATTGCGCGGCCCTCTCCATCGTGCGGGACGAGACACCCGCCAGATGGCAACCGGGAACGCGCGCAAGGTCTTCGGCGAAATGACGGGCGATAACACCCGTGCCCACAATGCCCCATCCGAGAGACGTGCGTGAGCGGTCTGCCGGCCCGATTGGGGCAAGCGAGGCGATATCCATGGATGACATGAACACGATCAATACAGGAAGCAGGAAAAGCCGCGCGAGTCTTATCGCACATGGCCGAGGTGATGATGACCGGGGACGATCGGCGCTTCAGCCGAATTCCTCATATGTCGTCACGAAAAAGTTGGACAGAACCGCCGGGCCGAAGGTCGTGGTCAGGGCTACGTCCGTCGCGTCGCGCCCCCGCGCCATCACGATCCGTCCGATCCGGGGCATGTTGTGCCGCGCATCGAACGTGAACCACTGGCCTTCCAGCCAGACTTCGAACCACGCCGAGAAATCCATCGGGTAATCGACCGGCGGAATCCCGATATCGCCCAGATACCCGGTGCAGTAACGGGCGGGAATATTCATGCAGCGGCAGAGCGTCACCGCCAGATGGGCATAATCGCGACACACGCCCACCCCTTCCTGATAGGCTTCATAGGCCGTACGGGTCGGGCGCGCCTGCTGGTAGTCGAAACGGATATGCTGGTGCACGAACGAGACGATCGCCTGCACCCGCCCCCAGCCCGGCGCCAGATGGCCGAACATCGACCACGCAATGGAAGACAGCAGATCGGTCTCGCAATAGCGGCTGCCCATCAGGAACACCAGGCAGTCCGCCGGCAGGTCCGCCACCGGCACTTCCCGCGCGCCGGGCATCCACCGGTCGGGCAGACCGCTGTCAGCGATGACGAAGGACAGGCTGGTGCGCAATGTGCCGGCCGGCGCCAAAACGCGGGTGCAGCGATTGCCGAACCCGTCGAGATAACGCTGTGCCGGTACGGGCGGGTCGAAGATCGGGGTCTGGGGGGTCATCAGGTCCGGCTCGCGATCCGGATGGACCTCAAGCATCAGTACCATCGCGGTCGGGGCCTGAACCGTCAGGGCAATGTCATAACCGGCACGAATCAGCACGCCGTCTTCCCTTCCTGACCGTCTTCATCACCCCGCCCGTACCCGTTCACGATGTCAAGTCGGCCAAGTCAGTGCGGTTCGACCGCGTGCGCCCGCTTGTAGATCACGATCGGCAATTGTTTCGCCAGGATCGTGACCACGGCCGGTACCGACAGGCCGGTCTGGGCGGCGAAATGCTCCAGGTCATGTTGCGCGATCAGGGTGCGCACCATGTCCTCGGTTATGGGACCGGTGTTGCCGTCGGCCCTCCAGCGCGCGACCATATCGCCATAGCCCGCGGCGACGGCGCGATCGGCGAAGCCGTTCACCCCATGCTCGCGCTTCACGCCGTCCAGATATTCGTGGATCGCGGTCACCAGGCCCGAATGATCGTAAGTGGCGCCGGTCAGGAAATCGCCAAGCGTCGTTGCGGAGTCGGTGATGGACATAGTGCCTCTCCATTCTCGAAACGTTGTGGCCTGATACCCGCAACGCGGCGAAAACCGCCTCGTTCCCGTCCTCCCGAATGGTTGAGGATGGCACGGCCCCAAAACGGAAAAACCGGAGCCTTTCGGCCCCGGTTTCCCGCGGATGAGACGACACAGAGGAAATGGCCTTAGTGGCCGATTTCTGAATAACACTCATTCATGTTTGATATCAATCACCCTCGCGGCAATGTGAGCGGAGGGCAGATTCTCCCCCGAACACAAAAAACGGCGGCCCTTTCGGGCCGCCTTTCATCGTCGCCGAAATCAGCGCGGCTCAGAAATTGTCGTCGCCGCCACCGCCCCAGTCACCGCCGCCGTCTCCACCGCCGGCATCGAAGCCCGGATCGACATCGGTCCCGCCGCCACCGAACGGGTCGGCCCCCGGAGCCGCCCCGTAATTGTTGTTGATGATCGTCTCGCCACCCGCCCCGGCGCCACCGAAGCCCCCGGCGTCATGATGGCCACTGAACAGGTCGGTCAGGGCGTTGCCCACCATCATGCCGCCCGCGACGCCGGCCGCCGTCGTCAGGGCCGACCCGAGGAAGCCGGAGCCACGCGCCGGAAACATCCCCGGCTGCATTCCCATCGGATAGCCCTGCTGCGGCTGAGGCGGCGGCGGAGCGGCCTGCTGGCCCCAACCCGGCGGAGGTGCCGCCTGCGCGCGCTGGCCACCGCCGAACAGGCCGCCGAAAATGCCGCCGCCACTGCCGGCGGGGCGCTGCTGCTGCTGCGCCTGGAGGGCCTGCTGCGCCTGCTGAAGCTGCCACTGCAACTGCTGGATGCGATTCTGCGCCGCCACCAGCGCCGCTTCCTGCACCACCGCCATCTGGGTCACGCGGTAGCGGGCCTCGGGATATTGCTGGAACATCTGGCCGATGAACTGGTCGGCCTCCGGGTCGATCGGCGGCAGATTGGGCGTTGTCGCAGGAACGCTGCCGAAGCCCCCCTGCGGCGCGCCCCCCACCCGGGCGACGAACTTCGTGATCAGGTCGCGTTCTTCGGTATTCATCTTTTCGTCCCTGTCTCCGACAAGAGTGCCAAGCCTAGATGTGGCCCGCACGCATGGATTGCGCAAGCCCAGCCTGCCCCGCTACGCGCCGCCTTTCGATCCGCGCCTCATGGCTGTATGGTGCGGCCCCTGTGCGTGCCGGATGGCATGCGTTTTCCATCGCTTACCGGAGCATCCCCGTCCATGGTCCCGGCCTCCGCGCCTCGCCCCCTGTCCTTTCAGGACCTGATCCTGAAACTGCATCAGTTCTGGTCCGCACAGGGCTGCGCCATCCTGCAACCATACGATACCGAGGTCGGGGCCGGTACGCTCTCGCCGCACACCACCCTGCGCGCGCTGGGCAAGCGGCCGTGGAAGGCAGCCTATGTCCAGCCCTGCCGCCGGCCCTCCGACGGACGGTACGGCGAGAATCCGAACCGGCTGCAACATTATTATCAGTACCAGGTGCTGCTGAAGCCGACGCCCGAGGACAGCCAGAAACTGTTGCTGGACAGCTATCGCGCCATCGGCATCGACCCGCTGGAACACGACATCCGCTTTGTCGAGGACGATTGGGAGAACCCCACGATCGGCGCCTGGGGACTGGGCTGGGAAGTCTGGTGCGACGGGATGGAGGTGACGCAGTTCACCTATTTCCAGCAGGTCGGCGGCATCCCCACCGTGCTGCCGTCCACCGAACTGACCTACGGGCTGGAGCGGCTGGCGATGTACGTCCAGGGGGTCGAGAATGTCTATGATCTCGATTTCAACGGCCAGGGCCTGACCTATGGCGACGTTTTCCTGCGCGCCGAGCGGGATTATTCGCGCCATAATTTCGAACTGGCCGACACCGAGATGCTGCATCGCCATTTCATCGACGCCGAGCGCGAGGCCACGGCGCTGGCGGAAGCCGGTATCGCCCAGCCCGCCTACGACCAGTGCCTGAAGGCCAGCCATCTGTTCAACCTGCTGGACGCGCGCGGCGTGATCAGTGTCAGCGAGCGCGCCTCCTATATCGGCCGCGTCAGGGCCCTGGCCCGACGCTGCTGCGACGCATGGCTGGCCGGCGAGGAATAAGTCATGCCCGAATTTCTGCTTGAACTGTTTTCCGAGGAAATCCCCGCGCGCATGCAGGCGCGCGGGGCGGACGACCTGCTGCGGCTGGTCACCGAGGCCCTTGCCCCGCTGAACCCGCGCGATGCCACCGCCTTCGCCGGTCCGCGCCGCATCGCCCTGACCCTGGTGCTGGACGGCACCGTTCCCGGCACCACCATCGCCGAACGCGGCCCGCGCGAAGGCGCGCCGGAAAAGGCCCTGGCCGGCTTTACCCGCAAGCATGGCGTCAGCCAGGACGATCTGGTGCTGGAAGGCGGCTTCTGGGTGCTTAATCGCACCGTTCCGCCGGTCGAGGCGGCTACCCGCATCGCCGAAATTCTGCCGCCTCTCCTGCGGCGCTTTCCCTGGCCCAAATCCATGCGCTGGGGCGAGGGCAGCGCCTTCACCTGGGTCCGGCCCCTGCGCCGCATCCTGTGCCTGCTGGATGGCGAGGTCGTCGATATCGCGCTGGCCGACGGTGAGGATAACGGTCACGGCCTGCGCGCCGGCCGACTGACCGAGGGCCACCGCTTTACCGCCCCCGGCGCCTTCGCCGTAACCGGTGCCGCCGACTGGCGCGAGGGCCTGCGCGCCCGGCAGGTTCTGGTCGATGCAGCCGAGCGTCGCATGCTGATCGCGGAAGGCACCGCGCGACTGGCCGCCGAGGAAGGGCTGCGCGTCGTCGCCGATCCGGGCCTGGTGGAGGAAGTCGCGGGGCTGACCGAATGGCCGGTGCCGTTCCTGGGCCGGATCGACGAGACCTTCATGGACCTACCGCCCGAGGTCATGCAGGTGTCGATGCGCGTCAACCAGCGCTATTTCGCGCTGGTCCGTGACGACGGCTCCGCCGCCCCGCGTTTCGCCTTCGTCGCCAATCTTCAGCCCACGGACGGCGGCGCGCTGACCATCGCGGGCAACGAACGGGTGCTGCGCGCACGCTTCGCCGACGCCCGCCATTTCTGGGATCTGGACCGCGCCCGCCCCTTGGCCGGCCGGGTGGCGGCGCTGGATGCCATCGTCTTCCATGCCGCCCTCGGCAGCCAGGGCGAGCGCGTGCGGCGCATCGTCCGTCTGGCCGGCCTGCTGGCACCGATGGTGGGTGCCCCGGTCGCCGAAGCCGAGCGCGCCGCCCTGTTGGCCAAGGCCGATCTGACCACCGGCATGGTGGGGGAGTTCCCCGAGCTTCAGGGCGTGATGGGATCGTACTACGCCCGGCATGACGGCGAGTCTGCCAGCGTCGCCACCGCCGTTGCCGAGCATTACATGCCGCGCGGCCAGAATGACGGTGTGCCGACATCGCCGGTCTCGATCGCAGTCGCACTGGCCGACAAGATCGACAGCCTGACCGCCTTCTTCGCGGCTGGCGAGAAGCCCGGCGGCTCGGGCGACCCCTACGCGCTGCGCCGCGCTGCTCTGGGCATCATCCGTATCATCCGGGAAAACGCGCTGCGGCTGGATCTGGTCCGGCTGTTCGTGCTGGCGGCCGACGCCCTGCCCGAGGCCCTGCGCGACGCACCGGACCTGACGCTGCTGCCCGGCTTCGTGGCCGAGCGTCTGCGCGTGCAGTTGCGCGCCGAGGGCGCACGCCACGATATCCTGGCCGCGATTTCCAGCGGCAATGAGGACAGCGACATCACGCGCCTGCTGGCCCGCACCGACGCGCTGGCCGCCATGCTGGCCACCGATGACGGACGAAACCTGCTGGCAGCCACGAAGCGCGCCGCCAACATCCTGCGGATCGAAGACCGCAAGGACGGGCCGCACGACGGCACCCCCGACCCGACGCTGTATGAGCAGGCCGAGGAACGGGATCTGGCCAACATGCTGCTGGATGTCATTCCCGCCGTCGAAGCCGCGATCGCCAGCGAACGCTACACGGACGCGATGCGCGAGGCCGCGCGCCTGCGGCCGGTGCTGGACCGCTTCTTCGAAGCCGTCACGGTCAATGCCGACCGCGCCGACCTGCGCCTGAACCGGCTGCGCCTGCTTGCGGAACTGCGGCGCATGACTGTGCTGATCGCGGATTTCAGCCAGATCGAGGGCTGATTTTTTCCCCACCCGGCGATCGGGCCGGGTGGGGAATTGCGGTTTCAGACAAAAGACACGAATTTTGATTTGCTGAAGCACTTTTCCAGCAAGCATATGACAGGCGAATAACAGTCTTTATTCTTCTTTTTCTTCGGAAAAGAAGAATGTCATCCGCGTCCATCAAGAAATACCAGCCGCCCCGGACCGCCGTCCCGCACGAGCAGAACCGCGTTCTGCCCGAAATGGCGGGCAATCACCCGCGCGCGCGCCAATGGCAGGCACGCGGCGAACAATGGCTCGGCCCATTGCCCCAGCCTGCCCTCGCCTTCATGGCGTTCGCAGCCCGCGAGACGCCCCGCCAGAGCCCGCATCCGGCGGCGATTCCAGCCATCCGGCCGGCGGCGGCCGCCCGGATTTGCGGCACTGACAAAGACCACATCGCCCCGCCGCCACCATCCAGACCCCTCTGGACCATCGGGCAGCGGGCGCTGGCCGACCCGCACCGAAATTCCGCCCGCGCGATACAGGCTGCGCCGATAGGCACGCGCGGTCGCTTCATCGACCGGCCGAAGCCCGGTCACGACCGGTCCTCGCCCTCGCCGAACTGGTCGTTGCGATGGACCCAGGCGGACATCAGCAGGCCGAAGCCGAACATCACCGTCAGCATGGCCGAACCGCCATAGGAAATCAGAGGCAATGGCACGCCGCCGACCGGGATCGTCCCCATCACCATCGACAGGTTGACCGCGCAATACAGGAAGAAATTGGTCGCGATCCCCAACCCCAGCAAACGCCCGAACTGGTTGCGGCTGCGCATGGCGATCAGCATGCCGCCGACCACCATCAGCATCAGCAGCCCGATTACCGCGATCCCGCCGACATAGCCCCATTCCTCGGCGATCATGGTGAAGATGAAGTCCGTCTGCTTTTCAGGCAGGAAGTTCAACTGGCCCTGCGTGCCGTGCAGGTAGCCCTGGCCCCACATGCCGCCCGAGCCGAGCGCGATCTTCGACTGGATGATGTTGTAGCCCGCCCCCAGCGGGTCGCTCTCGGGGTTGAGGAAGGTGGTGATGCGCGCCTTCTGGTAATCGTGCAGATGGCTGTAGGCGAGCTTGCCCAGAAACGGCAGCGGCAGCAGCAGCAGCGCGATCTGCCACAGGCGCATTCCGGCGCCGAAGAAGACCGTGGCCCCCACGACCCCGATGATCACGCCCGTGCCCAGATTGGGCTCTTTCAACACCAGCCCCACCGGCACCAGCACCATGGCGGCCGGAGGCAGCAGATACAGCGGATTGACCATGCGCCGGTAGCTGACGCGATGAAACCAGGTCGCCAGAACCAGCACCAGCGCGATCTTGGCCAGTTCCGATGGCTGGAGTTGCACGCCGCCGATCACGAGCCATCGCTCCGCCCCCTTGCCGACGTGACCCATGCGCAGCACGGCGACCAGCAGCACCAGCGACAGACCATAGAGCGGCCAGGCCAACCGCGTGAGCACACGGGGGCTCATCAGCGCCACGCAGACCATCATGACCAGCCCGATGGCAAAGCGGATGGTCTGCGGCCCCGCGAACGGGCGCGACGACCCGCCGGCGGCGGAATACAGCGCGCAATACCCCACCATGGCCAACGCGCAGATCAACAGCACATACAGCCAGTTGACCTGCCACAGCTTGGCCAGGATGCGGAAATTGGGTTCGGCGCGCAGCAGCCGTTTCTGGAAATTCATGCTCTCGATCCCGAGTCATGCCCGCGATGCCGCGCGGACGGCGGCCACACATGCGCGCCCGGTCCACCCATGTCCAGAGCCCGGAGGATACGGCCGGGGTGGAGCCTGTTTGAACGCGTGCAGCCAGACAGGTGAAGAGGCCGGTAAACACAATACACTGGAGCATGTCCACCGAAGCGGCTTCCGGTGCGGATGCCCTAGCCGAAATCCTCGACTTCCGCGACTACCTGACCCGGCGGTTCCTTGCGGTTCGACGGGTCGCGGGTCAGCGTATCGGTCATGATATCGCGCGCCAGCGGGGCAGCGACCGCCGCCCCCGCATTGCCATGTTCCACGACGATCGCCGCCGCGTAGCGCGGCGCATCATAGGGCGCGAAACAGATGAACAGCGCATGGGGCCGGTATTCCCACGGCAGCAAGGACGAATCGAAATGGCCGCTCTCGCGCAGAGCGCGCGAAACATGGCGCACCTGTGCCGACCCGGTCTTGCCGGCCATCTGCACCCCCGGAATATCCAGGCGCGCCTTGGGTGCGGACCCGTGCTCCTCATTGACCACGGCATACATGCCGACCCGCAACTGGTTCAGGAAGGGTTCGGGCATGTCCAGCGCCGGCCAATGGCTCCCCTCGGCACTCGCGCCCAGCCGGCCGGAGACCGCGCGCACCAGATGCGGCTGCACCGCCCGCCCGCTGGCGATCCGCGAGGCATAGGTCGCGAGCTGTAGAGGCGTCACCTGCACGAAGCCCTGGCCGATGCCGCTGACGATCGTATCGCCGCCATTCCAGTGCTGGCCATGCGCCCGCCGCCATTCCGGCGTCGGGATCAGGCCGGGACGGGTATGCGGCAGTTCGATATCCAGGTTCGTACCCAGCCCGAAATTGTGCGACGCCGCCGCGATCGCATCCATCCCGGTCCGCCGCGCCACTTCATAGAAGAATACGTCGCAGGAAAATTTCAGGGCTTCCTTGAGGGTCAGCGACCCGTGGCCGTAGCGCGACCAGCAATGGAAGCGCGTGCCGCCCACATCGAGATAGCC
This sequence comes from Gluconacetobacter sp., assembly GCF_047721585.1. Taxonomy (NCBI): domain Bacteria; kingdom Pseudomonadati; phylum Pseudomonadota; class Alphaproteobacteria; order Acetobacterales; family Acetobacteraceae; genus Gluconacetobacter; species Gluconacetobacter sp. Next base: position 441 of record NZ_JBDNXE010000027.1, on the reverse strand, counting down.
GGGGCAGAAGATCCGGTCGGTCGGCGACAGGGTGCCGGCCTGCAATGCCGCCATCGCCACCGCCGGCTTGAAGGTCGAGCCCGGCGGATAAACGCCCGCCACCGCCTTGTTGATCAGGGGCGTGCGCGGATCGGTGGCCCATTCCTGCCACTGCGCCTGACTGACCCCGCTGTCGAACAGCGAGGGGTCGAAGGAGGGGTTGCTGACCATGGCCAGGACTTCGCCATTGCGGCAATCCATCACCACCGCGCTGGCCGACTGGTCGCCGATCCGCCCCAGCACGGCCTGCTGCAAACCCGAATCGATGGTCAGGGTGATTTCGTCGCCCGGCTGCCCCTCGTCCCGCGACAGTTCGGACATCAGGCGGCCGACCGCGTTGACCTCCACCTCGACCGCGCCGACCTGGCCGCGCAGCAGCCCGTCCTGCGTCTGTTCGATGCC
>NZ_JBDNXE010000026.1:0-38987 GCF_047721585.1 Gluconacetobacter sp. | reverse complement strand
TGTATTTGCGCTCGTTGAAGGTGGGGTCGATGATCGCGCCGATCGGGCCGGAATAGACCGCGCCGTAGGACAGGCCGCCCGAGCGGCGATAGACCGGGCAGGTGTTCATGCACGCGCCGCAGCGGATGCATTTGAGCGAGGTCCAGAAATCCGCCATGCCCAGGCGGGCGGAGCGGCCGTTATCGACCAGCACCACATGCATCTCGCTGCCATCCTGCGGGCCGCGGAAATGGCTGGTATATTGGGTGATGGGCGAGCCGAGCGCGCTGCGCGACAGCAGGCGGATGAACACGCCGAGGTCTGCCATGCGGGGGACGACGCGCTCGATGCCGATGGTGGCGATATGCACGCCGGGCACGGTGGCGCTGAGGTCTGCATTGCCCTCGTTGGTGCAGACGACGAAGGTGCCGGTCTCCGCCACGAAGAAATTGCCGCCGGTCATGCCCGCGTCGGCATGCAGGATGACCGGGCGGGCGGCCAGGCGCTGGGCCTCGGCCAACTGGTGCGGGTCGTCGGCGTTGGGGTCGGTGCCGTAGGAGCGGGCGAAGATGCGCGCCACGTCGCTGGTCAGCTTGTGGACCGACGGTACGACGATGTGGCTGGGCATCTGGTCGTCGAGCTGCTGGATACGCTCGCCGAGGTCGGTTTCGGTGACCGTGACGCCGCGCGCCGCCAGGTAGGGGCGGAGGTCGCATTCCTCGGTGACCATCGACTTGCTCTTGATGAGCGTTTTTGCGCCGCGGGCTTCGAGGATTTCGGCGACGATGCGGTTATGCTCGGCGCCGTCGGCCGCCCAGTGGACGTGGATGCCGTTGCTTTTGGCGTTGCGCTCGAATTCCTCGAGATAATCGGCGAGGTTCGCCAGCGCGTGTTCCTTGATGGCGGAGGCGCGGCTGCGCAGGTCCTGCCATTCGGGCAGCAGGTGCATCTGGGCATCGCGCTTCTGGCGCATGTCCCACAGGCGGGCATCGTGGAAGTCCAGATGCGGCTTGTCGGCGATGAAGGCGACGGCCGCGCCGGCGTGGTTGACGGGCTTTTCTCTCATTGCCGGGCTCCGTTCAGGATTTCAGCGATGTGAATGAAGCGGATGTCGACATGGTTGCGTTCGGCGCAGCCCTGCTGGTGCATCATGCACGAGGAATCGGCCGAGACGATATATTCGGCACCGGCGTGGAAATGATCGCGGACCTTGTCCAGGCCCATGCGGGCGGACACGGCCTCTTCCGTGACCGAGAAGGTGCCGCCGAAGCCGCAGCATTCGTCGGGCCTTGCCGGGCTGGCGAAGCGGATGCCCCTGACGCCGGAGAGCAGGGTCATGGGCTTGGAGAAGGCGGGTTCGCCCAGTTCCGACATGCTGGCGGTGCGCAGTGCGCGCAGGGACGAGCAACTGTTATGCAGCCCGACCGTGTGGGGAAATTCCGCCCACGGGAAATCGCGCACCTTCAGCACGTCGTGGAGAAATTCGACCAGTTCGTAGGTGTTGGCGCGGACATGGCGCACCGCGTCGGTCTGTTCGATCGCGTCGAAATGCGCGCGGACGTGATGGGTGCAGCTTCCCGAGGGCATCACGATGGCGTCGAACCCCGAGAACAGCTTGACGAACAGGGCTTCGGCCGCCGCCGAATCCGACACGCAGCCGGCGTTGGTCATCGGCTGGCCGCAGCAGGTCTGCTCGGTCGGGTAGGTGACGTCCTGCCCCAGCCGTTCCAGCAGTTCGAGTGTCGCGATCCCGACGCCGGGATAGAAGGCGTCGATATAACACGGCACGAACAGGCCTATTTTCATTCCCATCGGGTCTTTTCCCTCGGCGCCGCCGCTGGTGCGGGCTCTTGTGTGCGGACCATTCGGTCTTCTGAGTTCTTGGACAGCATCTTGTTATAACAAGATGCCGGGCGGACTCAACCGGGGGATTTTACAGGGGGCTGCCGGGGTCAGGGGGCGCCCGGCTGGTCGCCCGGCTGATCGCTCGGGCGATCGCCTGCGGCGTTGCCGGTGATTTGAATCCACGCGCCACGGCTTTCCATGCAGTGGGCGTAGTACGTCTTCAGGCGCTTGAACTGGTTGCCGCCGCTGCCGGTCATCACGGCGCCGGTGGTCGCGGCGCTGACCGAGGCGTCGGTCTGGCAGAAACTGTCGGCGGACCGGTAGGCGTCGCTGTCATGATCGAGGATCGCGCGATAGCCGGCAATCGAGCCGTAGATCGAATGTTCCTTGTGCGTGCGTGCCTGCGCGGGGCCGGTAAGGGCCGCGCCCGTTCCGGCCAGCAGCAGGAGCAGGCGGGCGTTGAGGCGGATGGTCATGGTCGGGGTCCCTTTTTCCTGCCCCAGCCTAGCGCGCCGCGGGCCGGGTGCGAAGCCGCCCGGCGGGACAGGGCGCGCGCAGGATAGCTGCCTTGCATGCGGGCTTACATTGACCGGCCGGCGGCTGCTCCCCATTATTTCAGACAAGGGGCGCGTCCGGGTGATGGCGCGCCGGGGCGGAGCTTGGTGCTGCGCCCGAATCTGTTCGATATCGCGTGCCGCCAGGGAGAAGACGCATAACCGTGAGTACCGATCCGTACGAGATCCTGGGCCTGTCGCGCACGGCCAGCCAGGACGACATCCGCAAGGCCTATCGCAAGCTGGCCAAGAAATATCATCCGGACCTCAATCCGGGTGACAAGGTGGCCGAGGAGAAATTCAAGGCGATCGGCTCGGCCCATACGTTGCTGTCGGACGCCGACCAGCGCGCGCGCTTCGACCGGGGCGAGATCGACGCCGCGGGCCAGGAGCGCGGCTGGGCGGGCGGCGGTGGCGGCGGTTATCGCGACCATGCCGAGGGCGCGCAGGGTTTCCGGTATTCGGCCGGTGGATTTTCCGAGGACGATCTGGGCGACATGTTCGGCTCGATGTTCGGCCAGCAGCGCGGCTTCCGCCGCCGTCCGCAGGGGCCTGCCCGGGGAGATGACCGGAATTTCTCGCTGACCGTCAGTTTCGAGGATGCGGTCAATGGCGGCACGTCGCGCGTGACGCTGCCGGGCGGCGGGACGCTGGATGTAAAGATTCCGCCGGGGATCGAGGACGGGCAGATGATGCGTCTGCGCGGCAAGGGCGGCGAGGGGCATCAGGGCGGGCCGGCCGGCGATGCGCTGATCACCATCAGCATCGCGCCCAGCGAGATCTATACCCGTGACGGCAACGACCTGCGCATGACCCTGCCGGTTGGGGTGAAGACTGCTGTGCTGGGGGGACCGATCAAGGTGCCGACGCCGGGCGGGTCGGTCTCGATGAACGTGCCGGCCCATTCTGACACCGGCAGCGTGCTGCGGCTGCGCGGCAAGGGCGTGAAGGCCCATGGCGGGCAGGAAGCAGGGAACCTGTATGTGACGTTGCAGGTGACGATCGGCCCTGTGGACGCGGCACTGGAGAGCTTCCTGAAATCCTGGACGCCGCCGGGCGAGGCGAAAGGGGGAGGTGCCGCATGATCACGATCGAAACCCTGTGCGTTCAGGCGGGCAATGTCAGCGTGGTCGAGGTCCAGCATTGGATCGACAGCGCATGGCTGCGGCCCGAGGGTGAGCCGGGGGCGTATGTCTTTCAGGACATCGACGTGGCCCGCGCGCGGCTGATCGCCGAACTGACCGGCGAGCTGGGGATCGGGGAAGACGGCATGCCCGTGGTGCTCTCGCTGCTGGACCAGCTTTACGACGCGCGGCGCCAGATGCTGCACCTGCGCGCGGCGCTGGACAGCCCCCAGGCCGCCGACCTACGCACGCGCCTGCTCACGTTGCTGGACGTGCAGGAAAAGGGGCGCGGGTAGGTTCCCTTATCGAAGATTGAAGCTGACGGTGGCCGCGCAAAGCCTGCGTGGACAAGTGGGCTGGTGCGCGAGCGCGCCGCCAGACCACCTGTCCACGCAGGCTTTTAGTCGTTGCGGCTCAGGGGGAGGCTGACCGTCTGCCCCGGTTTGGTGCCCTTGATCGTCAGGGTGGCGCTGTTGGCCGAGACGAGGTGCAGCGTGACCTGCGGGTCGTGGCCCGGCGATTGCAGACCATCCTTGCCGAGGGGCGCCAGCGTGACCTGGTGCGGGGCGTAATTATGCAGTTCGTCGGGCAGGGTGGCCCGCACCTGATGATGGGCGTCGGGCGCGCCGACCACGACCGGAGAGAGGCCCATGGCGGCCCATTCGCCGGTAAAGGGGCTGGCGGTGCCTGCCGCATGGGCCTGGGTGATGGAGAAAGCCAGCAGCGCGCCGGCGGCAAGGGCATGAAGGCGGGGCATGGCGTACTCTCCGGGTCTGTCTCGTTGTCGGGCGGACCTTACCGCTTCCGCTCCGTGTCCGACAGGGGCGCGCCGGCCTGGTCGTGCAGCACGGCGTTGGGCGGTTTGGGGCGGATCAGGAAACGCTTCACCCCGTCGAACAGGCTGGCCCATGACAGGCGGGGCCGCCGGCCGTCCGGCATGACCATCGCGACGCTGGCCGTCATGCCCGCCGAGAGCGTGAGGCCGGCGGGGATGGTGTCGATATGGATGCGGACCGGAATACGCTGGGCCAGCCTGACCCATGTATAGACCGGATTGACCGAGGGCAGGCCCTGGGTGGAGCGTTCGGCGTTGGTGGAGGAAATGCCGCGCGTGATGCTTTCCACATGGCCCCATAGCGGTGTCGGCACGCCCATCAGGTCGATGCGCATCAGCGCACCGCGATAGAGGCCGCGCAGCCGCGTTTCCTCGAAATAGCCGTCGACCCAGAAGGAATCGGCGTCGATGACCTGGATGTCGGCCACGCCGGCGGTTGCGAAATCGCCGACGCGCATCGTCAGGTTGGTGACGTAGCCGTTGACGGTGCTGTGGATTTCGGTGCGTTCCAGGTTGATGCGTGCCTGCGACAGGGCGGCCAGGGCCTCGGCATACTGGGCCTTGGCCTGTTCCGCCACGGCTTCGAACTGCTGTTTTTCCTCGGCGGAGGCGGAGGCCGAGGAGAGTTGCTGGCGGCGCTGGTGCTGGGCCAGGCGCAGGGTCATGTCGGCCTGGCGTTCGTTGACGCGGGCCGTGGCCTGCGCCACCGCGATGCGGAAATCGAACGGGTCGATGGTGTACAGCACGTCGCCGCGATGGACGTACTGGTTGTCGGTGACCTTGATATCGATGATCTGGCCCGAGACGCGGGGTGCGATATTGGCCACCTGGACGCGCACCTGGCCGTTCCGGGTCCAGGGCGCCGCCGTGTAATATTGCCAGAGCGCCAGCAGGACGACCGTGGCGAGGGCCAGGATGGCCAGTGTGGTGGTTATCCGCATGACCATGCGGGCACGTTCGAACACCATCAGACCCTTTTAAAGAAGAAAGACATAGAGGCCGACCAGGCAGATCAGGATGCCGAATTCGGCCAGCGGCACGTTCCACAGCCGTTTCTGCACCATCCGGCTGGCCAGCAGCGGGCGCAGGGCCATCAGGGTGAGGACCGCCAGCCCGGCATCGACCAGGAAGGAGGCGATTTCGACCCCGGCGATGGTGATGGTCGGCGTCATCGCGCGGACCCCGGCACGGGCAGGATGCCGTAATGGCGCAGGGCGCTCGCGTTGCGGTCCAGCAAGCGGGCGGCGCCGAACAGGCCGGAGACCGCGCCGATCAGCGTTTCGCGGTCGGCAGGGGGCAGGCTGTCGGCCGCCGCCAGCAGGTGCGTGGCGTGGCGCAGGATCGGAGCCCCGGCTTCGGACAGGTTGAGGGTGCGCAGCATGTCCTGCGTGCGGGCGACCGGTTGGGCCACCGCCGGGATGGTGGCGGCGCGCATCAGGTGGCGGCGGGCGCGTGCCAGCGCGCCGTTGAGGTCGCCCAGGGACACGATGCGGTCGAACACGCGCAGGGTGATGGGCTTCTGCGGCAGGTGGCCGGTCCAGGTCCGGGCCTGGAGCAGGCGGTCATATTGCCGGCTGATCAGCAGGGGGCCGGCGATGTCGCCTTGTCCGGTGAATTGGCGCCGCAGGGTCATGGCGACCGCCATGGCGATGCGGAACCGCCGGCGGCGGGCCGAGGGCGGCGCCAGCGTCAGCGCGAAATACAGGATGATCGCGGCGAGCATGTAATAGAGATTGCGGTCGACGAACTGGGTCGGATCGTAATTATGGACATTGTCCAGGCCCAGCACGATGAAGAAGAAGACCCCGAAATTCAGCCCGATCGGCATCAGGCGCGGGTGGATCAGCAGCAGGCAGCTTGCGAAGATGATCGGGGCCAGCATCAGCGCGAAGAAGACCATGCCCGAGCCGTAAGGCAGGATGCGGGTATCGAGGATCAGCGCGCAGACCGTGGATAGCGGCACGCCGATCAGGGCGCCCATGCCGAAGGCGCGGGTGTCGAAGGTCGTGATCGACAGGGTGAGGATGCTGGCGACCTGCAACAGGGTGGTCGTCGTATCCGGCAGGCCGCTGAGGATGCAGACCAGGGCGGCGGCGGCGAAGCCCGTCATGACCCGCGCGCCATTCAGCATGGCCAGCACCGGGTCCTGCTGGCGGGCGATCCGGACCTTCTGGGCGAGGCGGGGGGCGGCGCGGCCTTCTTCGAGCGTGCGGATGCCGTCGCGGACCCAGCGCCCGTAGGAGAGCAGGGCCATCGTGCGTTCGATCAGGTAAGCCTCGGCCGGAGTGAGGGGGGGCTCGTCGGGCTCGCGGTGCAGCAGGTCGTTCAGCGCCTGGCCGGCTTCGTCTTCATTGGCGAAGGGGGTGCCGTCGCCGAAACGCTGGCGCACGCGGGCCAGGAGGGCAGGCCGGACCTCCTCGTCCATGCGCAGGATGCCGCTGATGGCGCGGCTGCACGAGATCATGTCCAGCATCGCGACCATTGCCGAGCGGGCGCCCGTCATGCGCAGGGCGCTGTCGGCGAGTTCGGTGCGGGCGAACGAGACCTGGCTGGTCAGCGCCATGATGCGCCCCGCCAGGGATACCCAGGTGACGTCGTCGGGTGCCGCGAGCCCGTGGACGGCGTCGCGCCCGATCTGCTGCACCTGGGTCGCGCCGTGGCGCAGGCCGGTGGCCAGCCGGTGCCAGGCGGAGGGCGAGCCCGTCACGTCATTGACGATGGCGACCGAGACGATGCCGATCGTGATGGCGGATACGCGGAAGATCGCCACGTCGAAGACGTTCTGCGGGTGGTCGATGCAGCCGATGCCGATGATGGCGACCGTGTAGCCCGCCAGCAGCGCGCCATAGGCCCGGAAATCACGCGCCAGCGTGCCTAGCACCACGCAGAGCCCCAGCCACAGCCCGACACCGCCCAGAAACATCAGCCGGTCCTGCCCGAAGGTGGCGATCAGGCCGATGGCGACCGCCGCGCCGGCCAGGGTGCCGGCCATGCGGTACAGGGCCTTGGACAGGATCTGTCCGCGCAGGGGCTGGCTGAGGATCATGACCGTGACGCCCGCGCTGGCCGGCGAATCGATCTGCAACCAGAAGGCCGCGCCCAGCGCCAGCATGACGGCGGCCCAACTGCGCAGGCAGAAGGCGACGCTGCCCGGCGGCAGCCAGGACGGGCGTGCCGCCGGTAGCCAGAGCCAGCGCGCGAGCGCCGCCGCCCTGGCCGTTCCGCCGCCCTGTTCCATCGCCTTCATGGTTCTCCATCTGCCCGTAAGCCGCGGACTATGGCGGCTGTGGGCGAGCCGTATATGTCCGGCTTGCGACAAACCGTATCAGGTGCCGGAGGTTCCGGGGATCGGAAAAAAATGGATTGGAAAATGAGCGATTGGATAAAGGAAGATTTCCTGTTGTCTGTATGGAGTGGGTTTTGTTCAGGGAAAATGATGGCTGGTATGCAGAGGGAGCAGTCCTGTCGTCCCTCTGGCCGTTGTCGCCGGATCGGGCAATAAGAGGGCATGCGCCTGCTTCATACGTCTGACTGGCAGATCGGTAAGGTCTTCCGCTTCGCTGACGACGATATCCTGCCTGTCCTGCAACAGGAACGGCTGGAAGCGATCGGCCGGATCGGCCGTCTGGCCCGTGCCCAGGGGGCGGACTGCGTGGTGGTGGCGGGAGATATCTACGACCATCTGCGCCCATCCGAACGCACGTTGCGCCAGCCGGTCGAGCGGATGCGCCAGTTTCCCGACCTGCGCTGGCATCTGATTCCCGGCAATCATGATTTCAACGAGCGGGACGGGCTGTGGGACCGGCTGGTGCGGACCGGGTTGCCGGATCATATCGTGCCGCATCTGGCCCATGCGCCGGTGCCGCTGGATGAAGGGGGCACGGCGTGGCTGTTGCCCGCCGGGCTGGGGCATCGGCATGTGATCGGCGACCCGACCGCGTGGATGGAGGGGGCGGCGACGCCGGAGGGGGCGATCCGCGTCGGGCTGGCGCATGGGTCGGTGCGCAGTTTCGGGGAGGATGCGCCGGGGCATAATCTGCTCGCCATCGATCGGGCGCGGCAGGCTGGGCTGTCTTATCTGGCGCTGGGCGACTGGCATGGCGCCGTGAAGATCGATGCCCGGACCTGGTATTCGGGCACGCCGGAGGTGGACGGGTTCGATGTCGGCGGGGCGGGGGGCGGACAGGCGCTGCTGGTGACGCTCGACGGGCCGCGGGCCGAGCCGGTGGTGGAGCCCCATGTCGTGGGGCGCTTTCGTTGGGAGCGCGCGCAGGCGGTGCTGACCTGCGCCGACGATATCGCGGCGCTGGAGGGCCGGCTGCGCGCGCTCGACCCCGACGACCCCAGCCGGGTGCTGGTGTGGCTGGCGGTCAGCGGGGCGTTGGGGCTGCCGGACCTGGAGGGGTGGCAGGCGCGGATCGTGGATGGGCTGGGGTCGGCATTGCGGCTGCTGCGGATCGATGGCGCGCCGGGGCTGGCGGCGTCATCGGACGATCTGGAGGCGTTCGGGCCGGGAGGGGCGGTGCGGGCCACCGCCGAGACGCTGGCGCGGCAGGCCGGCGAGGGGGACGATGCGGCGCGGGCGATCGCGGCCGCGGCGTTGCAGCGGCTGTATCTGCTGGCGCGCGACGGGGCCGGAGGGATGGCATGAGCGGCGGCATGATTCTCCGGGGGCTGGAAGTCGAGCAGGTGCGCCGGTTTGGCGACGCGGTGCGGCTGGCAGGGCTGGGGCCAGGGATCAACCTGCTGGGGGCGCCGAACGAATTCGGTAAATCGACGCTGCTGGCGGCGCTGCGGGCGGTGTTTCTGCTCGCCCATGGGTCCAAGGCGGGGCCGGTCGCCGCCTTGCAACCTTATGGAGGACGGGGGGCGCCGCGTATCGCCGTCGAGTTCACGCTCGACGGGTGCGACTGGCGGTTGGAAAAGCGCTTCATGCAGCGCGCTTTCGCTCGGCTGGAGGGCGGGAGCGAACGGCTGGATGGTGACGCGGCGGAGGCGCGACTGCACGATCTGCTGGGCGTGGAAGCGGGCCGGCGCGGCACCGAGGCGATGGGCCTGCTGAATGCGCTGTGGGTGACGCAGGGACACAGTCTGGTACAGCCGGATTTTTCGGACCCGGCGCGGGCGACCATCCGCTCGTGCCTGGAAGCGGATCTGGACGCCATGACGGGGGGGGATGCCGCCGGGCGGGTATTGTCGCGGGTGGACGCCGACCTGGCTGTGCTGGTCGATAAACGTGACAATCCGCGCGGTCGCTTTCGCGCGGCGAAGGAAGGCGAGCAGGAGGCCGCGGCCGAACTGGCGCGGCTGGACGGTCGTCGGCAGGCGCTGGAGGATGATTTGAGCGCCATGGCGGATTTGCGCCGCCGCCTGGCGCATGAAGATGACGCCGACCGGCGTGAGAAGGAACGTGCCGATCTGGCCGAGGCCGGGCGGGTGCGCGATCGGTTGCGGGATTATGATGCCCGGTATCGGACCGCGCGTGCCGTGCGCGACCATGCGGCGGCGCAACTGGTGGCCGTGCGGCAGGATCTGGCTGCGCGCGCGGCCTGGGAAAGCGATCTGGCGATCGGCGTGGCGCGGGTGGCGGAACTGGACGCGGCGTTGGGTGCCGCGCAGGCGGCGCAGGATGCGGCGGCAGCGGCGCATGCCGGGCGGCTGGAGGCGGTGCAGGTGGCCGATGCCGCGCGCCGCGCCGCACGCGCGGCGCTGGATCGGGCCGCCGGCAGGGTGGAGCGGGCGCGGCTGACACATGAGCGGCGCGAGGCGGCGGCGGCGCTGGATCGGCTGGAGCAGGCGGCGCAGGCGGTGACGCGGGCGCGCGCGGAACTGGATGCCTGCGCGATCGACGATGCGCGGATGGGGACGATCCGCAAGGCGGAACGGGCGCTGGATGCGGCGCGGGCCGCCGGCCGGGCGCAGGCGACGACGCTGGACGTGGCCCTGGCCGATGGTGCGCGCGGGCGGCTGATGCTGGATGGACGGACGTTGGAAGACGGCCGCATTGTGGTGACGGATAATGCCGTGCTGCGGATCGAGGGGATCGGTACCATCACCATCGCACCGGCCAGCCATGGGCGCGATGCGTTGCGCGCGGAATTGGTGAGGGCGGAAGAGGGGCTGCGTCGGGCGCTGGAGGCGGCTGGGTGCGTTGATATTGCCGGTGCCGAGGCGGCGCTGGCCGTAAGGCGGCAGACGGAACTGGTCTTTCAGGCGGCGCAGACGGTGTTGGGCGGCTTGCTGGCCGCTGCCGGCCAGGTGCCGGCGACGGCGACGGAGGCCGCCCGGCAGCGGCTGGCGGACCTGGATGTGCGGATTGCCCGGATCGGTGAGGCCGAGGCGGATGGTGCGGCGGGCGACCCGCTGGAGTTGCTGGATGCGGCGCGTGAGGCGATGCAGGTGGCCGAGGATGCGTATGAAGCCGCGCATCGGGCGCTGCTGGCCCCTGACGGGACGATGCGTCGGGCGGCGGATGAACTGGCGCGCCTGCGGGCCGAAGCGCAGGTGGCGCGCGATGGCGTGGCCCAGTTGGCGCGCGACCTGGAGGCGGCGCGGGCGGTGGAGGCGGATGATGCGCTGGCGGCCCGGCTGGCGGCCAGTCAGGACGCTGCCGGGATGGCGGAACAGGCGTTGCTGCGCATCGAGGAGACGCGGCCCGACGGGACCGAGGCTTTGGCCGATGCCACGATCCTGCGGTTGGAGCGCACGATTCAGGACGGGCATGCCCGTCTGGCGGCGCTGCGGCAGGAGATGGCGGCGCGCGAGGCCCGTATCCGCGCGGCGGAGGGCGATGGGCTGGACGAGCGGATTGCGGCGCAGGAGCGCCTGCGCGCGGCCCATGCCGCCGAGGATGCGGCCTGCGAACGCGAAGTGGCGATTCTGAAGTGCCTGCGCGATGCGGTGGCGGCGGCGGAGCGGGCGGCGACCGAACGCTATCTGGCGCCGTTGGCGCGCGCGGTGCAGCCGGCGTTGAGCGCGCTGTTTCCGCGCGCCGTGGCCACGGTGGAGCCGGATTTCAGCATCTCGGCGCTGTCGCGGCGGATCGACGAGCCGTTCGCGACTCTGTCGGACGGGACGCGGGAGCAGATCGCGGTGCTGGCGCGGCTGGGACTGGCCGACCTGATGCGGGCGCGGGGGCGGCCGGCGATGCTGGTGCTGGATGACGCCCTGACCTATGCCGACTCGGGGCGGCTGGACCGGATGTTCGACATTCTGACCGAAGCATCCGGGCGGATGCAGATTCTGATCCTGACCTGCCGGACGGAACTGTTTACCGGGCTGGGCGCCCGGCGGCTGGCGGTGGAGCCGGTGGGGGGGCAGGATCGGTCGGCTGGCTGATCAGGGGGTTGGTTGATCGGGTCCGGCGCGGTTCGCGGTCCGCGCCGTCGGGCCTTGCCGCATGAACAGCATCAGGGGAAAGCCGCACGATACGCCCACCAGAAGCGTTGCGGCGTAGATCGGCCAGATCCGGGGCAGCCTGCCGGCCCGCCGTTCGGCCCAGGAAAACCGAAACAGCACCAGCGCGGACACCACGATATCCGCGGCGAAGAAAAGGCTGATCCGGTTGGCGGCCAGATCACGCGCGAAAGCGCCGGGCGCCAGTCCGTGATCCAGCAGCCAGGGGATGAAGAAGGCATAGGGGATCACCGTCCCCAGGATGCACAGCGCAAGGTAGCGGTGTCGTAAAGACATTGTTGTCTCCGGCGGTTTTGGCGGACGTTCAGAAGAGATGGAGCCATGACGCGGGGCTGGCGCCTCGGCGCCGCGCGACTGCGGTGCAGAGCGGGTAAAGCAGGCCCATGCCGGCCAGCCAGACCAGAAGCCCGATGGCGTAGTCGGTGCCGAAAGGGAAAAAAACCGCGCCGATTACGGCGAACAGCCACAGATGGGCCAAGTAGAACGCCAATGGCGCGCGTCCGAAGGCTATGCACAATCTTGCCAGCCGGCTTTGGGGCGCGCGGGACAGGCAGCGGAACAGGCAGAGCGTGCCGCCCAGCATCGACAGGACGAATACCGGCGACGGCGGGTATTTGACGAGATTGAGAAATTCCCGCCACGACCCGTCGCGCGGCGCGCGCAGGTTGCCGAAGGTGCCGTGCCAGCGCAGCGCAAGGCCCAGCAGGAGGCAGGCGATGCCGATCCATAAGGACGCCTGTATCGTCCTGTCGGGGTGCCGGACCAGATATTGGCCGAAGAGATGGCCGAACAGCGCGATACCCAGCCATGGCAGCACCGGATATTCGACATAGAGTCCCCCCGTCTGCCCGGCCACCAGAGCCAGTCGGGCGAGCATGCCGACCGGCGATATCGGGCTGTCCGGCAGGAAGAGGGAAGGCGACGACACACAGAACGCGGCAACACAGGCCGTGGCGACAGGTCGCCTCGACAGGGGCCTGAGCAGGGCGAGCAGGAGGGTACACAGCCCCAATGTGGTCAGCACCGTGACCGGCAGCCAGATGGCCGGCCCCGCCCCCGGCCATCCTCCCGGAACGGCGCCGGTGCGGTCGCCATGGATGCCGACCAGCCATGCCGGCACTTCCACAAACCAGCTCAGTAGCACGAGAAGGACGCCGCGCACGGCTGTGTGCCTTCTCAGTCGTCCTGCGGACCAGTCTGTCCGGCGGGCGGCCAGGGTGTCTCCGTAGCGCGTCCATGCGCCGGCCCAGAATTCGACCGAATGGCGGCGCACGACCAGCGCGTTGACGTGGTCCATGGCCATGATCAGCATGATGGCGCCGCGGGCGGCATCGATGCCGGGGACCCGGACTGGCTGCGTCATGGGGCGTGGCCCGCAGGGGGCAGGAGGTCGAGAAAGGCATCGACCGCTTCGGTCAGCCGTTCCACCTCGCCGGTGGCCGCCAGTTCGAGGGTGGCGCCGCGCAGCATCGCGATCGTCATGCCGCCCAGCAGGCGTGCGGTTTCGGGCGATGCCCCCGCGTTGCTGAAGCGGGCGCTGATCGTGACCAGCCAGAAATGTGCGGTACGCCGCGCGTAATCGCCGAACAGGTCCGGATCGCGGGTGGCGATTGCGTACATTTCGTAGAAAAGGCAGAGGGTCGGCCGCATCTGGGGTTGGGCCAGGTACCGCCATGTCGCCTTGAAAATGCGTTTCGGATCGCCCTGCCGCGGCAGCGTCGCCTCCAGCGTGGCTCTCCCGGACTCGCGGATCGTGTCGAAGACGGTAGCGAGCAACTGCTCGCGCGAACCGAAATGATACAGGATCGTGCGGTGGCTGGTGCCGATTGCCGCCGCCAGAGCCCTGACGGAAAAGGCGGCCACGCCGTTTGCGACCACGTAGGCGATGATCTGTTCAAGGAGGCGCGGGCGCAGGTCGGGGTCCACGGGGCGGGGCATCGGCACAGCCTTGTTTTTGATCCACGTGGATCATTAACAAAACATGCCGGGTATCTGTCAACCACGCCGTGCCCCGTGGATTGACCCTGTGGATTGAAAAGACGTTGACGCCCATTCCGGCGACGGAGAACATGCCGCCATGTCGAAACTGGATCTTTCCCGCCCCTTCCTGCCCGTCCGTATCGCGGTGATGACCGTATCGGACACGCGCACCCTCGAAACCGATACCTCCGGCGCCTTGCTGGCCGAGCGGATCGTGGCCGCCGGGCATGAACTGGCGGCGCGCAGTATCGAACCGGACGATGTGGACCACATCGCCGGCTGCCTGAAGGAATGGATCGCCGATCCCGATATCGATGTGATCATCTCGACCGGGGGCACCGGGGTGACCGGCCGCGACGTGACGCCGGAAGCCTATGAGCAGGTGCTGGAAAAGCGCATCGAGGGGTTCGGCGAACTGTTTCGCATGCTGTCGTACCAGAAGATCGGGACCTCCACGATCCAGTCGCGTGCGCTCGCCGGCGTGGCGAATGGCACCTATCTGTTCGCGCTGCCGGGGTCGAGCGGGGCGGTGAAGGACGGGTGGGACGATATCCTGGTCTGGCAGCTCGACAGCCGGCACCGGCCCTGCAATTTCGTGGAACTGATGCCGCGCCTGCGCGAGCATATGCCGGCATCGCACGACTGAACGATCGACCATCGAGAACGGGGGGCGCAAGCCATGAGCGCGAAGAAAATCCTGCTGCTGGCGGGTGATTATGTCGAGGATTACGAGATCATGGTCCCGTACCAGGCATTGTCGATGCTGGGGTTTACGGTCGATGCGGTCTGTCCGGGCAAGAAGGCGGGCGAGCATGTGCTGACGGCGATTCACGATTTCGAAGGGGCGCAGACCTATAGCGAGAAGCCGGGCCATCGTTTTGCGCTGACGGCGGATTTCGAGCGGGTCGATGCGGCGGATTATGCCGGGCTGGTAATTCCGGGGGGTCGGGCGCCGGAATATCTGCGGCTGGATCAGCGGGTGATCGACCTGGTCCGGGCCTTTGCCGGTCGGCCGGTCGCCGCCGTGTGCCATGGGGCGCAACTGCTGGCGGCGGCCCGCGTGATCGAGGGGCGCACCGTGTCGGCTTATCCGGCCTGTCGGCCGGAGGTGGAACTGGCGGGCGGGGTCTATGCCGATATCGCGGTTGACGACGCGGTGACCGATGGGTGGCTGGTGACGGCGCCGGCGTGGCCCGCGCATCCGCGCTGGCTGGCGCAGTTCATCGCCGTGCTGGGCGTACAGGTGGCGATCTGATCGGTTCGCGGCCGCCCATGTCGTGTCCCGGCATTGGCATGGGCGGATAGCTGTGCATCATGGACGGGCAAGGGCGGCGTTTCGGTCGCCCGGTCATGCTTGGGAGAATTCCGTCTTGCGCACCCGTCATCTTCTGGCCCGCTCGGCGCTGGCCGTTGCGATCGCCACCGGCTTTGCCTCCGCCTCGTTTTCCGGCCCGCAGGCCCTTGCCGCCTCGCCGCCGGCGGCCAATGCGCCGCTGAAGCTGAAATCGCTGGCCATTACCGGGAACAAGCTGGTCTCGACCGACGAGATCCTGGCGGCGCTGCCGTTCCATCAGGGTGATACCGTGACCCGCGACCAGATCGCCGCCGGCGCGCAGGACGTGATGGGCGTGTATCAGAAGAAGAATGTGGGCGTGAAATTCGGCCAGAAGATGAAATTTGCCGGGGCCGCCGTCTATGTCGATTGGACGCTCGAAGAGCAGGCGCCGGAGGTGGTGCAGACCGCGCTGGTGGTCGACAAGATCGTCTTCGAGGGCAACAAGAAGCTGTCTGTCGCCGACCTGACCAATGCGACGAAGCTGCGCCCCGGATCGACGATCGATCAGGCGGCGATGGCGGCCGACCAGGCGGCGGTGCAGAAGGCTTATCAGGCGCATGATATCAGTGCGGCGATCCAGGTGGTGCCGTCGCAGGCCCCCGGGAGCAATCATGTCGTGCTGACGTATCAGATCAGCGAGAAATAATACGTGTATGGGCGGGGGACGGCTGTTGGCCGTGCCCCGCGCTCTTGGAACCGTGGCTGCTGCGGCGACCGCGTTGATCGGGACCATTCAGACGGCGGGGGCGCTGGTGGACCCGTCATATGAATCCTTTATGACATTGGCTGTCTGCCGCTTCGTTTCGCGCGCGGGAATGCGACACTGCCGGGATCGTTCATCGTGGCCCGGAGCATTTCTGCCATGTTTCAGATCAATCGACGTTCCTTTCTTTCCCTGACGGGTGGCTTTGCGCTGGCGGGTGCCAGCGGCGCGCGGGCGGCGGTGCCGAACCGGCCGCCGATGCGCGCGCATGAGCCGTTCACCTTTCTGTTCATTACCGACACGCATCTTCAGCCGGAACTGAACGCGCGGGGGGGATGCCACGCGGCCTTTATCAAGGCGCGCAGGGTGCCCGCCGATTTCGCCATTCAGGGTGGCGACCATGTCTTCGATGCGCTCGGCGTCAATGCCGCGCGGGCCACGATGCTGCTGGACCTTTACAAGCGCACGGCCGACGATCTGACGCTGCCGGTTCATCATACGATCGGTAATCACGATTGCTTCGGCGTTTATACCAAGAGCGGGGTGCAGCCGACCGACCCGATGTACGGCAAGAAATATTTCGAGGATAATTTCGGGCGTCTTTATTACTCATTCGACCATAAGGGCGTGCATGTGGTCGTGCTCGATTCCATCGGGATTACGGAGGACCGCATGTATGAGGGGCGGATCGACGCGCCACAGATCGCGTGGCTGGCCAATGATCTCGCCGCCCAGCCTGAAGGGATGCCGATTATCGTGGTGACGCATATCCCGCTGGTGACGGCCGTCCAGGATTATGCGGCCCCGCCGGAGACGCCGCCCAAGCATCATGGGATCAGTGTCGTGAATGCCTACGAGGTTATTCCCCTGTTCGACCGTTATAATGTCATCGGTGTGTTTCAGGGACATACGCATGTTCTGGAGCGGATCGACTGGCACGGTGTGCCGTATATTACCGGCGGCGCGGTCTCGGGTAACTGGTGGCATGGCACGCGCTATGGCACCCCGGAAGGGTTCATGGTCGTGGACGTTGCCAACGGGGCGGTGACGACGCGGTATGAGACCTATGGGTTTCGGACGGTCGATCCGAAGAATACGTGAGGAAAGCCGGTTTATGGGCTGAGGTCTGACCGCCTTGCCGACGCGGCCGCCCTCTCCGCGAGAGAGCGGCGTGCGTCTGTGGGGTGGGGTCAGTTCGGGTCGGTGCCCAGGATGCGGTGGTTCAGCATGGGGGTGATGTCGGGGTCCTTGCCGTAGAAGGCGCGGAACATCGGGCCGTAATCCTGCGTGTGGCCCTGGGAGAGGATCAGGTCGCGGAAATGCTGGCCGTTTTCGCGGGTGAGGCCGCCATGTTCGCGGAACCAGGCGAAGGAATCGTCGGCCAGCATCTGCGTCCACAGATAGGCGTAGTAGCCGGCGGAATAGCCGTTGGACCAGATGTGCAGGAAGTAGCTGGTGCGGTAGCGGGTGGGCACGAGGGCGGTGTTGAGGCCGGTCTTGTCCAGTGCCGCTTTTTCGAAGGCATCGACATCCTGCTGCGGGGCGCTGGCTGGGAGGGCGTGCCAGGCCATGTCGAGCTGGGCGGCCGCGATGAGTTCGCCCATGTTGTAGCCGCGATTGAAGGTGGCGGCTTTCTTGATCTTGTCGACGAGCGCCTGCGGCATCGCGGCGCCGGTCTTGTAGTGGCGGGCGTAGTGGGCGAAGACGGTCGGGTCGAGCGCCCAGTGCTCGTTGAACTGCGAGGGAAATTCGACGAAGTCGCGCGCGACCTGGGTGCCTGAGACCATCGGGTAGGTCTGGTTGGCGAACAGGCCGTGCAGGGCGTGGCCAAATTCGTGGAACATGGTGACCACGTCTTCGAAACTGATCAGGTCGGGCTGGCCGGCCGCCGGCTTGGCGAAATTGGCGACGTTATAGATGACCGGCTTCGTGCCCAGCAGCCTGGACTGGCCGACGAAGTTCGACATCCACGCGCCGCCATTCTTGTTGTCGCGCTTGAAATAATCGAAATACATCAGTCCGAGCGTCGAGCCGTCCTTGTCGAAGACTTCGAACACCATCATGTCGGGGTTGTAGACGGGGATGTCGGTCCGCTGTTTGAAGGTGATGCCGTAGAGCTGGGTGGCCGCGAAGAAGACGCCGTCGCGCAGGACCGTGTTGAGCTCGAAATAAGGCTTCACCTGATTTTCGTCGAGTGCGTAATCCTGTTTGCGCACCTGCTCGGCGTAATGCATCCAGTCCCAGGGCTGCAGGGTGAAGGTCTGGCCGTCCTTGCGGATGGTTTCCTGGATGCGGGCGGCTTCGCGGTCCTGCTGCGTGCGGGTGGCCGGAGCCAGTTCGGCGATGAAATGCTGCACGGCGGCCGGTGTGTCGGCCATCTGGTCGTACAGCACGTAGGATGCGAAATCGGGGTAGCCGAACAGGGCCGCTTTCTGTGCCCGGGCGTGGGCCAGGGTTGCGATCGTGGCGCGGGTGTCGTTGGCGTCGCCCTTTTCGGCGCGTGTCCAGCTCTGCTTGAACAGGGCCTCGCGCGTGGCGCGATCGGTCATGTCCGTGAGGTCGGGCTGCTGCGTCGTGTTTTGCAGCGGGATGACCCATTTGCCCGACAGCTTGCGGTCGGCGGCATTTTTCGCGAAGGCGGTGATGGTGCCGTCATCCAGGCCGGCGAGGGCGGCCTTGTTGTCGACGACCAGCGCGCCGTCGCGCGTGGCGGCCAGCAGTTTTTGCTGGAACGCCGTTTCCAGCGTGGAGATCTGCGTATTCAGGGCGCGCAGCCTGACCTGGTCGGCGGGGGAGAGCTTCGCACCGGCATGGACGAACTGCTGGTAATAGAGCGTGAGGACCTGTGCCTGTTCCGGAGTCAGGTCCAGATGCGCGCGGTCGTTGTACAGGGTTTCGACACGTTTGAAGAGCTTCGCATCGAGATAGATCGAATCCTGATGTTGCGAGAGCAGCGGGGCGATATCGCTCTGGGTCTTGTCCAGGGTCGGGTTGGTGTTGGCCTGATAGACGCCATAGAAGGTCAGCGACACGCGATCGAGCATGCGGCCCGAGCGTTCCATTGCCGCGATCGTGTTGTCGAAGGTCGGGGCCGCGTGGTTGTTTGCGATCCGGCGCATTTCGCCTTTCTGGATCGCCATGGCCTGGAGGAAGGCCGGCTTGTAGTCGCTGTCATGGATCACGTCGAAACGCGGTGCCTGGAGCGGAAGCGTGCTGGGACTTGCAAACGGATTGGGTGCGGCCATTGCGGCACCGGAAAGACCGGCGAGGGCGGTCGTGGCGACCAGCGCGCCGAAGCGGAAAAATCGTGTCATTCGGTAAGTCCTTGGAACCCAGGCGGCGCCGGACGGTACCGCTGGCGAAAGCCGGATGATCCGGCCGATAGGTATTTATAGGCAGGCCGGACCGGTGTGGGAACCCGCGCGGGGTGACAGGTGCGGGCTTGTTTGGTTGTGCTATCTAATATAGCATATTGCATATTTTGGTTCGATACCATTGCGTGTCGTGTGGCGTTCCGTTGCTCTGGTCTTCGGTCGGAGCCGCGTTCGTTCCATGAGGTCCCTTGGGTTGTTTTTGGAATTTCTTCTGGAGAACGCATGTTTCTGATATCTCGCCCTGTATATAGCAAATGCTATAATTATGAGTGTATACGTTGTCGTGGCGGATCTGGAGGCGCGCGTCTCCGGCTATGTGCGGGAGGGTGGCGGGCCGTCCTTGCCTGTCTGGTGGTCGGAACGGGCTGGCCGGGCAAGGGCAACGCATCGGCGGCGCCGGCGAAGGGAATTGCGCCTGCTGCGGTGGATACAACGCGGAGAGGAGATGTGCGGCAGAATGTCGCCGATGCCGCGCCGGAACGCTCTGCGAAGAGTGTGCGGGGCCGTGGCGTCGGTGAGGCGCGGGTTGCGGCGTCGGCACCGCCGGACGGTGGTGAGAGGGTCAATGTCGTGGGGTACCTCAATCGGGAGCGAGCCCGTATCTTCCCCGGTCTGGGGGCCGTCGATTACAGGATCGATCAGCGCCAGATCGCGGCCACGCCCCAGGGGCAGAATGCGGCGTTCAATCAGATCCTGTTGCGTGTGCCGGGCGTCGTGCTGGACAGTTATGGAGAGGTGCATGTGCGCGGCGAGCATGGTGGCCTGACCTATCGCGTGAATGGCGTGCTGCTGCCGGAAGGGCTCAACGGGTTCGGGCAGGAACTGGATACCCGTATCATCCAGTCGCTCGACCTGCTGACCGGCACGTTGCCTGCGCAGTTCGGCTTTCGCACCGCCGGGGTGGTGGATGTCACGACCAAGACCGGCGAGAGTCTGAAGCATAATCAGGTTTCGCTTTACGGGGGGAGTTACAACAGCTTCGTTCCGTCGCTCCAGTTCGGTGGGCAGAGCGGCAGGCTGGATTATTTCACGACGCTGTCGTTTACGCGCAATGCGATCGGGATTGAAAACCCGAGTGACACGTTTCGCGCTGTTCATGATGTGACCGAGCAGGAAAAGGCTTTTTCCTATCTGTCCTACCATATCGACGAGGCCAGCCGGGTGACGCTGCTGACCAGTGCGTCCTATGCCGATTTCGAAATTCCAAATTCGTTCAAGACGTTCGATGTGAACAGTCCCGATTACACGACCCTTTATGATGTGGCCGGCGTGGATCGTCACGATCCGGCCATGAACTGGGCCAGACTGGATGACAGCCAGACGGAGCAGAATTATTACGCGGTGCTCTCCTATCAACGGAGCACGGACAAGATGAATGTCCAGGTATCGCCGTATTTTCGGTATGGCCGTATAGATTATACGCCAGATCGGGATCGCGACCTGATTTATCAGGGGGTTTCGGAACATGAGGTCAATGACTTCACGACCGGCGGCATGCAGTTCGATCTGTCTTACGAGATCGCACCCCGTCATACCGTGAGGGCAGGCGTTCTGGGGCAATATACGTCCGAACGGCTGGATACGAATACGCTTGCCTTTCCCGTCGATGCGCGGGGGGTGCAGGCTTCCGACGTGCCGGTGCGCCTGATCGACAATACGGGGAACTGGTCGGTGGAGGCCGGGGCGTATATTCAGGACGAGTACAAGATTGCCCGTAACCTGACATTCAATTACGGGATTCGCTACGATCGGTTTGCGTCGTCCTTCGGCAATGAAGGCCAGTTGAGCCCGCGTGCGAACATGGTCTGGAAGCCGGCTGACGGTACGACCCTGCATATTGGTTATTCGCGCTATTTCGCGCCGCCTTCGCCGCAATATGTCTATCCCTCGACGCTGGCGCGTTTCGCGGGGACGACCAATGCGGCGGCGAACAGGATCGACGATGCGACGAAAGTTGAAAAATCGCATTATGTGGACGGGGGCATTCTTCAGAAGATCACGCCGGACTTTCAGATCACGCTCGATGCCTATGCCAAATGGGCGCATGACCTGACCGACCTTGGGCAGTTCGGTCGCGCGGTGATCCTGGCGCCGTTCAGCTACAGGCGCGGGCGTGTCTATGGCGCGGAATTCGGGAGTTCATGGCGGCATGGTCCGTGGTCGGTGTTCGGGAATTTCTCTTATGTGAAAACATCCGCGCGGGACATCAATTCGGCGCAATACCAGTTCGACATGGCGGAACTGGCTTACATCAAACGCCACGCGATCCAGTTGGATCATCAGGGGGAGTATACGGCGACGGCCGGTGCCTCGTGGACCACGGCGCATGACATGGCTTACGTTGATTTCGTATATGGCTACGGCCTGCGCAGCGGCTTCGCAAACCTTGAGAAGGAGCCGGAATACGACGTGTTCAATATCGGCTACGAACATCGTTTCACGAAGGTGCCGTTCGGGCATGACATCAGGGTTCGTGCCGATGTCGTCAATCTGTTCGACAAGCGCTACCAGCTTCGGAACGGGAGCGGTGTCGGGATCTATCAGGCGCAATACGGGCAGCGGCGGGGCACGTATTTTTCGGTCGTTACGGAATTCTGATCTTTTCCGACGGCAGAATGGCCCTCAGGGCGTGTTTTCGCAGCACGCGCGGAGGGCCTCGGCCACGCGCTGCCGGTCGGGCTCGGGCAGGGGAAGGATCGGCCTGGGTGGCGTGGCCTCGGACAGTCCCAGGTGATTGAGTGCGGCGTAGGCGACGCGGAGGCTGCCGAACGCACGGAAAAGCGCCCATAATGGCCGGAGTTTCTGGCTGTAATGCAGAACCGTGGCGTGGTCGCCGTTTTGCGCGGCGGTGGTCAGGGTGCGCGCCAGGTGCGGCAGAAAGCCGCCAAGGACGCTGAACCAGCCGTCGTATCCCGCCAGCAGGGCTTCGGCGGCGATCCAGTCGCCGCTACAGCCGATTGCCAGTTTGCCCACCGGGCCGGCCCGGAGCCGGGAGAGTTCGTCGGCGAGGGTGCCTTCGGGTGGAGGGGGCATCTTGACGGCGGCGATGTTGGGGACGTCCGCCAGTCGTTCGAGCAGTTCCATGCCGAAGGTGAAATGGGTGGTGCCGGGGTTGTTGTAGATGCACAGCTTCAGGCCGGTGGCGCCGGCGACCGCCACATAGTGCTGGTATGCCTCTTCCTGCGTCAGGGGCGTGTAGGAAACCGGAGCCATCAGCAGGCCGTCGGCGCCTTCGGCCTCGGCGTCGCGCGCGAGGGCCTGAGCGTCGTCGGTGCGCAATGTACCGATGCCCACGATCAGGGGCGTGCGGCCGCTGACGCTTTCGACTGCGGCAGCGATGGCCCGGCGCCGTTCGGCGCGCGTGAGATAGGCATAGGTGCCGGTGCTGCCGAGCAGGCCGATGGAATCGACCCCGGCCGCCGAGAGATACGTCGTCAGGCGGGCGACGCCTTCGACATCCACGGTTCCGTGCGCGTCGGCCGGTGTGATCGGGAAAGCGGACAGGCCGTGGAAGATCGACATGCGCGGACTCGGTCTCGGAGAGGGGATATTACAGGTGGGCGGTAGCGACCGAGGGGCGGTTGAGCATGGACATCAGCTCGCGCCTTGTATCGGAATTGCTGCGGAAGACGCCCAGCATGCGGCTGGTGACCATCGAGACGCCGGGGCGGTGGACGCCGCGCGTGGTCATGCACTGGTGGCCGGCTTCCAGGATCACGGCGACACCGTGCGGTTGCAGCACGTCGTTGATCGTGTTGGCGATCTGTGCCGTCAGGCGTTCCTGGATTTGCAGACGGCGGGCGAAGGCATCGACGACGCGGGCCAGTTTCGAGATGCCGACCACCCGCTTGCTGGGCAGGTAGGCGACATGGGCGACGCCGATGATCGGCACCATATGGTGTTCGCAATGGCTTTCGAAGCGGATGTCGCGCAGCAGGACGATCTCGTCGTAATCATCGACCTCGGAGAAGGTGCGCGACAGGATGGCTGACGGGTCCTCGCCATAGCCTTCGAAGAATTCCTCGTAGGAGCGTACGACGCGGCCGGGCGTGTCCAGCAGCCCTTCGCGCGACGGGTCCTCGCCTGCCCAGCGCAGCAGGGTGCGGATCGCATCTTCCGCCTCCTCGCGGGAGGGGCGCAGAAGGGGGGCCTGGGACATTTCGGTCATGAATCCTGTCTTCGGGGCGAAGCGTGCGCGGCGCGTTAGTGGATGATGGCGGGGTGGTAGGGGCAATCCAGGCTGAAGGGGGGGACCTGGACGTCGAACGGCTGGTGCGAGCGGGTGTCGATCATGTGGTAATGGCCGCGCATGAAACCGGTCGGCGTCTGCAGGCCGGTGCCCGACGTGTATTCGAAGACCTGGCCGGGTTCCAGCACCGGCTGTTCGCCGACCACGCCGTCGCCGTGGACATGCTCCATCCGGCCGGTGCCGTCCATGATTTCCCACGTGCGGCGCAGGAGCTGGACCGTCTCGCCGCCCAGATTCTCGATCCGGATGCGATAGGCCCAGGCGAAGCGGTGTTCCTCGGGCGTGGACTGGTCGTCCAGCCAGAAGGTCTGCACGACTACGCGGATCGCGTTGGTGGTCGCCTCGTAACAGGGGGCGCCTTCCATGGCCTCCGCCAGAGCGGCATCCGGGTCCGGGGGCATTCCCGGCGGTGGCGGTCTGTCAATGGCCATGGCGTGCTTCCCGTTGGTTCAGCGCGACCGCAGGGCCGCGAGGCCGCGATCGAGGTCGTCTTTCAGGTCGGCGATATCTTCCAGGCCGACGGAGAAGCGGATCGCGCCGTCGCTGATGCCCAGACGCGCGCGTTCCTCGGGGCCGATCTTCATGTGCGTGGTGGTGGCCGGGTGGGTGACCATCGAGCGGGCGTCGCCCAGATTGTTGGAGATCGCGATCAGGCGCAGGGCGTTCATGAAGGCGAATGCGCCTTCCTTGCCGCCCGCGACCTCGAACGCCACCAGCGTGGAGGCGTCGCTCATCTGGCGTCTGGCCAGTTCGTATTGCGGGTGGTCGGCGCGGCCGGGGTAGAAAACGCGGGTCACGCCCTCGGCAGCGGCCAGATGGTCGGCGACTGCCGCGGCATTCTCGGTCATTGCGCGCACGCGCAGCGGCAGCGTTTCCAGGCCCTTCAGCATCACCCACGCGTTGAACGGCGACAGGGCGTTGCCGGTGTTGCGGGTGAAGGGTTGCAGCGTTTCGGTGATCCAGTCGCGGCGGCCCAGCACCGCGCCGCCCAGCACGCGGCCCTGGCCGTCGATATGCTTGGTGCAGGAATAGACGACCACGTCGGCGCCCAGTTCCAGCGGCTTCTGGTAGAGCGGGGTGGCGAAGACGTTATCGACCACCACCAGCGCGCCAGCCTTGTGTGCGAGGTCGGAGATTGCCCGGATATCCAGGATGTCGAGCATCGGGTTGGACGGGCTTTCCAGCAGCACCGCCGCCGTCGGGCGGGAGAGGGCGGCGGCCCAGGCATCCAGGTCGTGCCCGTCGACGAATTCGGTTTCGACGCCGTAGCGCGGCAGCAGGTTGGCGACGATCCAGTGGCAGGAGCCGAACAGAGCGCGCGACGCCACGACCCGGTCGCCGGCCTTGACGTGCGACAGCAGGGCCGAGGAGACGGCGCCCATGCCGGTGGATGTCGCGATGCAGGCCTCGGCGCCCTCGAGGTCCGCCAGGCGGGATTCCAGCGCCGCGACGGTGGGGTTGCCGAAGCGGCTGTACTGGTAATGGACGACATCGCCGGTGAAGGTGGCCTCGGCTTGCTCGGCATTGTCGTAGACGAAGCCGGAGGTGAGGAACATCGCCTCGCTCGTCTCGCCGAAGGGCGTGCGCTCGACGCCCGCATGCAGCAGGCGGGTGGCGGGCCGGTAGGTGGAGTCGTTACTCATCGTCAGTTCCCGGAACAAAACCGTCAGGAGGTCGAGGTTGGGAGCGTCTGGGTGACGAACCGGTTCCATGGCCCCGCGTCCTGACGCGGCAATCCGACCGTGGAAACCGTGACGCCCGCGGAGTCTGGCGGTGTCAGGCCTCTTTAGCGCGTCTGTTTAACCTCGTCGCAAGCCGGCCGATCCAAATCCCGAGGGTCCGTTGGTCCCATGGGGGCTATCGGACGACAGGGTTATTGCGGATCGGGGGGGCGCTCGTCAACCATAGTGGGGCGGCGGCAGTTGTGGAGCAACTCAGCGGATTGCGTCGGGACGTGCGGTGAGGTATAGGGCTGAACGCGACGCGGGTGTAGTTCAATGGTAGAACGGCAGCTTCCCAAGCTGCATACGAGGGTTCGATTCCCTTCACCCGCTCCAGAATCTCTGAAAAAATACGCGCTGATACAGTCATCTTTCTGTTTTCTGTGCGCGGCCCGTCCGGGTCCCTCCGCTTCGATGCAGTCGGGCTTGCGGCTCAGTCCTTGTGGGTGGCGACGAAGAGTGTGCCGTTGGCGTCGATCCAGCCGCGAAACATGCCTTCGGTATTGAATTCCGCGCTGATCGTACCCGCCTGGTCGATGGCGATGATGCCGCCGCCGATTCCATGTGGCGTGAAGGCCTCCTTCAGGATTGCGCTGGTGACGTCGGCGAGCGGGCGGTGCTCGTAACGCATTCGCGCCGCGATTTCGTGTGCCACGACATGGCGGATGAACTGTTCACCCTGTCCGGTGCAGGATACGGCGCAGACGCCGTTCCGTGCGTAGGTGCCGGCGCCGATGATGGCGCTGTCGCCCACACGGCCGACCGCCTTGTTGGTAAAGCCGCCGGTGGATGTGGCGGCTGCGAGATTCCCGTTGCAATCCAGTGCGACCGCGCCGACCGTGCCGTGCTTCTCGCTTTCGCTGGCGAAGGTGCCCAGTTGATCGTGCGCGCGCATTGTTGCCAGGGCTTCTGCCCGGCGCGGCGTGGTGAAATAGGATTGGGGCATTGTTTCCAGCCCGTGGGCTGCGGCGTACGCGTCGGCGGCCGGGCCGGCGAGCATCATGGGAATCTTCTGCTCCATGAGTTGTCGGGCCAGGCGCACAGGGTTTCGTACCGCCTGGGCGCCCGCGACGGCGCCTGCCTGAGCAGTTGCCCCGTCCATGATCGAAGCATCCAGTTCATGTTGTCCGGCGGCGTTCAGCGCGGCGCCGTGCCCGGCGTTGAAATGCGGGGAATCCTCCAGGACCGTCACGCAGGATTCGACGGCCGAAACGGCGGAGCCGCCTTCGGACAGAATCGTATATCCGGCTTCAAGAGCCTTGCGGATGTCTGCGCGTGCGTTGGTCCATTCCGCCTCGGACAGGAGGGCGCGGGACATGACGCCGCACCCGCCATGGAGGGCGATGACGGGGCGGCGGGGCGATGTCGTGGTCATGATGTCTTTCCGTTCGATTGGGCCATGCACCAGGTGGCCACTTGCTCGTGTGTGGCGAACCAGACATCGCCTTTCCGCCGGGCGGCTTCGAGCAAGGAGGCGATGACGCCTATGCGGCTACGGTGGCCGCTGATGTGTGGGTGCAGCGTCAGCAGAAACAGGCCGCCTTCGTCATGAGCGCCCTGGAATTCGGCCATGAAGATGTCCAGCACATCGCGCGGGGCCGTGTATGGGCGCAAGGCCGAGAAGCGGTCGAAGTTGAAATAGACGGCGTCGTCCCTGATCCATTCGGGCGGCAATTCGGCGACGCCGGTGGCTTCTCCGTCCTGCATCAGTTCGTATGGATCGTCATCGGCCATCAGGCTGCTATCGTACAGCAGGCCCATCTGGCGGATGATGGGCAGGGTAGCGACCGAGAAATCCCAGCTTGCCGTGCGGATGCCGACGACCGGGCTGCGGCTGATATCCTGCAGTACATCGCGCGCGCGCGATGTCAGATCCATCTCGGTTTCGGCGTCTAGGTGGGTATTGCGCTCGTGAATCCATGAATGGATACCGATTTCATGCCCGTCGGCGACGATGCCGCGCAATTCCTCGGGGTAGAGGAGGGCTGAAACGGCCGGGTAGAAAAAAGTTGCCGGAACCCCGTGGCGTTGCAGCAACGCTCGGATGCGTGGCACGCCGCGACGGTTGCCGTAATGGCCCTGGCTGATCCGCATCGGGCTTTCGTCGCCATCGCGGAGGGGGATCGTGTCGTGGTCCGCATCGAAAGAGATGGCGAAGGCGCAACGTGCGCCGCCCGGCCATGTCGCGGGATGCAGCGAGCGCCCGGCCCGGGCACGCCCGACGGCCGCGCGCCAGCGGCTTTCGGGCCATCGCCAAGGAGGGAGGGGCGCGTCGGAAGGCATTGTCATGGCAGGATTTCCGGAGGCGTTTCGTCGGTGGAGGGGGAGGTGAGAAGGGCACGGCGCCAATGTGCGTCCATCCTGCGGGCGAAGGGGATGAACAGCGCGGAGGCGAGTGCGACGATGGCCGCGAGTGCGGCGAGATTTCCGAACAGATGGGTATAGCCGGCGGTTGATGCTGTGCCGGTGCCTGCTGCTCCATAGGTGGCATCGGTGGCGACGAGGCTGCCGAGATAGCTCGCAAGGCCGCCGAGGACGGAAAAGCAGCCCATCAGTCGACCGACCGCATCGGGTGGCGCGTAGCGAGCGATGACGGCGAGGCCGAGGGCCGCGATCAGGAGTTCGCCCAGAGAGAACAGTGCATATCCCGCAACCATCCACCAAGGAGAGACCGGGCCAGCCGCTCCTGCCAGGGCGGCCGTGCGCCACAGGATGAAAGAGCCCGTCAGCAGCACGAAGCCGCACAAGAAGCGGATGGGAACGGAAATAGGGCGCCCTTTTCGCGCCGCGCTATGGTACAGCGCGGCAAGGCAGGGGGCGAAGATGAGGATCCAGAGATTGTTCAGCGACTGGAACTGGCCGGGCTGCACGATCCAGTCCATGCCCGCCATGTGGATGGTGCCCGCGACATGGTCGCGCGCGAAGCCGGTAAGGGACGTTGCGATCTGCTGATTGAACAGGAAGAACAGGATAGCTTCGGCCTGGAGGGCAAAGGACAGTTTGAGGCCCGCGCGCCAGGCCGGTGCCGCGCGCCGGTAAAGCACGATCCAGATCAGAAGAATGGCGGTGGCGGCGATCCAGATGCAGGTTCGGGCCAGGGTCGGGTAATGCAGCAGCGTGAACGCGGCGCCGATACCGGCGGCGAGCAGCAGCCACAGGCGGCGATCTGCCGCGCCGGTCGGGGCGGGCGTGGTGGCCGGCAGTGTCAGCGAGACGGCGAAGCCTGCCCAGAGCACGGCGGAGGAGACGCCGAAGCTCGCCTGCCAGCCGATATGCACGGCGAGGAAGGGGATGGCGAGGGCTGCGATCGTCGCCCCGATATTGATGGACATGTAATAGATGGTGAACACGATATCGAGCCGGTCATCGCCGTCGCTGAAGGCATGACGCAGCAGGCTGGTGATGTTGGGCTTGAAGATGCCGCCGCCGCAGACCAGGACGGCCAGTACGAGGGAGATGCCAGCCGCGCCGCCCACGCCGCTGGCTAGCCCGGTATAACCGGTGGCCAGAAGCGCGAGCGCCACCGCGACGGTGCGCCGGGCGCCCAGGATCCTGTCGCCAAGCCAGCCGCCCAGAACGGGTACGCCGAACATGAGGGCGCTGAACGCGCCCCACAGCATGATGGCGCCCTGTTCCGATAGGCCCATGGTTTTGACGAAATACAGGATCGAGACACTTTGCAGACCATAGAAACCGAACCGTTCGCACAGTTCGAGCGTTGCGATCCGCAGGAAGATGCGTCGGCGGGCTTCCATCACGTCAGAACTTGGCGCTGACGGAGCCGAAAAACTGGCGGGGGGAGCCTGCCAGCAGGGATTGGCGGTCGCCCTCCAGGGGGAAGCCCTGTTCACCCACCGTGGAGATGTATGGCGTGTTCAGTAGGTTGTAGACATCGAACGAGACCGAGAGGTCGCGGAAAATGCTCTGCTGGCCGAAGCTGTAGCGTGCGCCGATATTGGTCATCCAGAAGCCGGGTACACTGGTGTCGTTCGTGTAGCTGAGATAGCGCCGCGAGATGTAGTTTGCATCGAAATGCGCGGAGAGCCCGTGGTAGCTGTAGATCAGGCTCGTTTTATACATGAACTG
This sequence comes from Gluconacetobacter sp., assembly GCF_047721585.1. Lineage (NCBI taxonomy): Bacteria > Pseudomonadati > Pseudomonadota > Alphaproteobacteria > Acetobacterales > Acetobacteraceae > Gluconacetobacter > Gluconacetobacter sp. Next base: position 9,785 of record NZ_JBDNXE010000026.1, on the reverse strand, counting down.
GGGATAGGCGGGAACTTTCTTGCCTTGCAGGTGATAGAGCATGCCCGCGGAGGTGATGTTGTTGTCGTAGGTCGAGTGATTATAGCTGATGCTGTTGTCGATCGCGAGGTGGCGGACCGGACGGATCACGACGTCGGCATCTACGCCGTTCATGGTCACGCCGCCGAGATTGCCGACGGTCGAGGTTGGATTGACCAGCGAGCCGGAGGCCATGAGGCCCAGGCGGTTGGTGAAGTTGGAGCGGTAGGCGTCGACCGAGGCCGATACGACCTTGCCGTAATAATGATAGCCGACGACGTAAGTCCAGTTCCGTTCAGGATGCAGTGTCCGGCGCGCGACGTCGAATGCCGCCTGGTTCTTGACGCCCCATAGCGAGGGCACGCTGCCTGACTGGTAGCCTTCGTAAGTGAAGGCGCGCATATTTTCGGCGACGTCGAAATAGATTTCGTGATTCTTGAGAAAATGCCAGTCGATGTTGACGTGCGGCAGGAATGCAGCCGACGAGGTGACGCTGCCGTTCGGCAACTGATCGACGTGGGTATAGGTAGTGTTGTTTTCGTTCGCGCCGCCGGCCGTTGTGACGACCAGCGACTTGAAACCACCCGTGATCGCGAGGCCGGGCAGGACGTGATACGTGTCGGTGAGGTGATACTGGACCGTGTTGGTGTTGAAACCCATTCCCCAGACTTGGGCGAACGGACCACCATAGGTGTTGAACGGACCGACGGCACCGATCGGAGCGCCCTGACCCAGAACGGGCTCGGAATAATAATATTTACCGATATTGTATGCGTTGTTCTCGAACCATACACCTGTGCGCAGAACGTTGTTTCCGTATGTGTGTGTCATCTCGGTTGTGAAGCCGAGGCGCCGGACCTGCTCGGGGATGGCCATGAACGACAGAGGAGCGCCAGTCGGCGAGGCGACGTAAGGGTTGGCCCAGGTCGAATATTCCTGACTGCCATGGCCGTAGAACAGGGTCTTCCAGCGGATATGATGGCCCATGTCGAAATCGAGCGTCAGGCCGCCCAGATAGTCGCGTTCGGCCTGTCCGCCATTGTAATAGGCGGCATCGGCGGGATCGGACAGCGACGTGAAGGACGCGGGGTAGATACCCTGGGCGGCCAGGTAGGCGGTGCGATAGTCGGGTGCGTAATTGTCCAGACGTTGGCCGACCTTGTGCAGCAGTTCGAGCGACAGGTCCTGATACTCGTACTGTGCGAGGTCGCTCCAGTTGAAAAAGGCCTTGATGCTGCTGTTGTCGCCGATCGGCTGGACGATCTTGGCGTTGACCTGCTGGGTGAACTGATCACCATAGCCCTTCCACTTGTCGCCATCGACGCGCATGTAGGAGATGTAGGCCTTCGTGCCGAAACGGGTGAATGTGCCAGTGTCGCCTTTTACATAAGTGCGATAGCTGTTGTAGCTGCCGAACATCTGAGAAATGATGCCGCCAGCCTTGTCGGCCGGATCGGCGGAGTAGAATTCCATCGCGCCGCCGAGTTCACTGGTCGATGGAAGTGTGACGTCTCCGCCGCCCTGGCTGAGATTCATGCGGGCGATATTGTCCTGCGTGATCGCCGAGTTGACGTCGAGGCCGTTATATTTGTTGTAAGACTGATCGCCGAGCGGAATGCCGTCGAGGGTGGCGCCGAGCTGGCTCTGGTTGAAGCCGCGTACGTAGAACGATTTGGAATAGATATCGAGACCGAGCGGATCGTTCGACACGAAGTTCGCACCCGTCAGGCTGCCAAGAATCTTGAGTGGGCTGGTGCCGGCGACGAATTTTTCCATGTCTTTGCGGGACACGTCGGTGATTGCGCTGTGGGCGGCCCGCAGGGCGGCGGTGACCATGACGCTTTCGTTCTTTGCCGCGGAATCGGTGTGTGGATGCTCCGAGCCGGCGTGCGGCTTCTGGCGAGGATGGGCATCCGGTGGCGTCGCGGCCAGGGCGGTCGAGGACAGCAGCATGAAGGCTGCGGCGCCGAGGGGGGTCATCTTTCTGGTGAACATATGCGTGCCTGCGTCTCCGTTGCGTCATGTCGGGTCGTCGAGTCCGCCGGCTGGTCATTCATTGACCGGAACGAACCGTTATCGGATTAAGCACACAATATGTTACTCTGCAATGATACAAGATGGACAAAATGGCCGATTTTAGCATCCTTGTATGTAACAAGTTTCCATTCTAATATGTTCGTGCAGATCGGGCCCAGTCGGAATGCCGTCGTGACGGCCCGGTTGTCGGCCGGCAACGGGGAGGATGGGTCATTCGACAGGACAGCGCCAACCTCGACGCGCGAGGGCAGGAAGAATTCGAGCGTCTGGACGTAACCCTTTTCCGGATCGACAGGACACTCGAGTTGCCCATTGGAACGCAACTCAAGGGGCAGATCGAATATGGTATCGGCCTGGGTGTCATCCGGCCGGGCCAGCGCTTGCCTCCGGTACGCGAACTGGCCGAGCGGCTGGGCATTTCTCCGGTGACGGTGGGGCAGGTCTATGCCGAACTCAAACGTGGCGGTGTGTTGCGCGGACGGACGGGGGCGGGGACTTTCGTTGCCGACCTGATGGCAGGATGGCCTACGCGCGGTGGACGCAGTTCGGAGATTCAGTCGTCCATCGATGCGCTGGTCACCCGTGCCCGAGCGCTGGGGTTGAGTACGAGCGAGGTTCTGGGTCTGGTCAGCGCGCGGATGGAGGGCGGTGGTCTGGGCGTGCCGCCACCATCGGTGATGGTCGTCGGCAATTTCATGCAGACCACGATTGCCTATTGTCGGCAGATGGAACGGCTGAGCGAAAGAAAAGTACGTTTTCTGCCGACGACCATCACGCAGTTGCAGACCAATCCTTCGGAACGGCAGCGTGTTGACTTGTGTCAGATGGCTGTGACATTTGCTCACCGGCGTGCGGAAGTCGCGCGTATGCTGCCCGGGTTGGGTGTGGCGGTCATCACCTTCATTCCGTCGATGGAGACTCGGATGAAGCTGGCGCAGATCGATCCGGGGAGTCGCGTTGTTCTCGTCGTCATCAATCCGGAATTTGCGGGGTCGATGAAAGCGGGGGTCGAGCAGTTCGCTCCCCATATCACGGAGCCTGCCGTCGTTCTGATTGATGCACCGGAATGCCAGGATCTGATGAAGAATGCCGACGTGATTGTCTATGCGACCGGCGCGGATGATCTCGGCCTGAAATTTCCCGATGAATCGGTCTATTTCGAGTATCAGCACACGCCCAACCCCCATGATGTCAGCCGCCTGATCGCGGAACTGACCACACGGCGGCCATAAAGGGCGCATGTTACAGGAAGAATCATGAATTTACGCGAGATGAACTGGATGCAGGTCGAGGCCTATCTGGAGGAGGATGACCGCATCGTCGTTCCGCTCGGTTCGACCGAGCAGCATGCCTATCTAAGCCTGTTCACCGATGCGATCCTGGCCGAGCGTGTGGCGCTTGAAGCGTGTGCGCCACTGGGCGTACCGGTCTGCCCTGTCGTTCCGTATGGCATGACGCCGCGCTTTCTGGCCTATCCCGGTACGATCTCCCTTCGCAGTGAAACCTATCTTGCTCTCCTTGAGGACCTGCTCGCCAGTCTGCATGGCCAGGGATTTCGGCGTTTCGTGTTCGTGAACGGCCATGGGGGCAATAGCCCGATCTGGCCGGCGCTTTCCTTGTGGTTTGAAGAAAAACCTGATTGCAGAGCGTTGTTTCATGACTGGTGGCGGTCTTCAGAAACCTGGCGTCTCGTCATGGAGACCGATCCGGTGGCGATGCATGCGTCCTGGATGGAGAATTTTCCGTGGACGCGGATTGCCGGCATTGCCCAGCCCGACGGCGAAAAGCCGGCCATCAGGCCGGAGCAACTGCATGATGCGACGCCGGAAATGGCCCGGGACTGCCTCGGTGACGGTAATTTTGGCGGGCGTTACGAGCGTGCGGACGCTGAAATGCACGCCATATGGAGCGTGGCGGTTGAGGAGACGCGGCGGATCGTTGCGGCGGTCTGAACGTCGGCCAGCATCGGCGCCATGGCGGCAAAACTATTGTTGTTGCTGTCGCTCGGGATGTCGGGCCTGGAAGCGTTCGATGGATTGGCGCAGGTCGCTGTCTGACGCGGCAGGCATGGTGTCGTGGTAGGTGGTGCCGTTCCAGACCCAGCGGTCGGTACTGTCCACGATCAGGTCGCGCATGCCGCCGTGGCTGCGGCGGGACAGGGCGATCGGGCCGCTGACCGAATCCAGCACCTTGACCCAGTCCTTCCGGTCGCGCCGCAGATAGACCGAGGTGGCGCAGCCGGCCGAGCCGCAGAGATTGGCCGATTGCAATTGTACGAACAATGCCGTGTCTCCGGCGTGGGTCGAGAGCGGGGCGGAGCCGACCAGCACTACGGGGGTATCGCCCTTCTTTACGGCCGCCGCGAGGTCGGACTGGTTCAGGGTGCGGGCTGTCTGGTCCAGCGCGCCGCCGGGTTGCTGGGCCAGGATGACCGGGTCGCCGCTTTCGGTTGTGGCGGATGGCTGGTGGCGGGGGGCGGAGAGAGCGGCGGGCGCGTGGGCCAACGCCATGGCGGCGGCCAGCGTGGCGAGGAAGCGGGTATGACGGGGTGGGCGAATCATGCGATGGGGTCCGTCGGTTCGCGGGCGGCCTTGAGGGCTGCCTGGGGAGAGGCTGGCTCCGGATCGAGATCCGGAGCACCGTGAGGGTAGTAACGCATGAACGAGACCGAAAGGACACGGCCGGGGTTTTACCGTCATTATAAAGGCGGACTGTACACCCTGATCTGTGTCGGCCGGCATTCCGAGACCGAGGAATGGCTGGTGACCTATCGCAGCGAAGCGCGCGGCGATTACTGGGTGCGGCCGCTGGCCATGTGGGTCGAGGATGTGGACGGCGTGCCGCGTTTCAGCCCCGTACGCGACGCAGCGGGCTGAAAGACGCGGCCTGTTGCGTTTTTGAATCGGTCGCCGCACCATCGCGTCATGTCACGACTCTCCCTTATCTGTGCCCTGGCTGCCGGGCTGACCCTGTCCGGTGCGGCTGTCGCCGCGCCCTCGTCCGATGCCGCGTCGCGCGCGTTCGTGCTGCTGGATCGTGATCCGGCCCGGCTGGAGGAATTGCTGCGTGCCATGCCCAAGGGGGCGGACCTGCATAATCATCTGGCCGGCGCGATTTATGCCGAGAACATGCTGGATTGGGCGGCGCAGGACGGGTTGTGCGTTTCGCCCGCGCAGGGGCGGATTCTCAAGGGCGCCTGTGCACCGGATGAAGCGGGGCGGGTTCGGGCCGCCGAACTTGCCGGCAAGCCGGATCTGCGGGCCGACATGATCGATGCGCTGTCGATGCGCGATTTCGTGCCGACGGCTTCGGACCGGTCGGGGCATGACCATTTCTTTGCGACGTTCGGGCGGTTCGGAGCCGTGCAGGCCGCCCATGGTGGCGATATGCTGGCCGAGGCGGTGACGCACGCGGCCGGCGATCATGTGCTGTATCTGGAATTGATGATCTCGCCCCAGCTTGGTCCGGTGGCGGGGCTGGGGGTGCGGCATCCGTTGCAGGGCGAGGCTTTTGCCGAGGCCGATCGCGCCATCGCCGCCGAACTGCCGGCGCTGGTCGGGGCGGCGCGGCAGGAGGTCGATGCGATGGAGACGCGGATGCGGGCCGTGCTGCATTGCGGGACCGCGCAGGCCGCGCCGGGATGCGGGGTGGCGGTCCGCTATCTGTACCAGACCATCCGCACCATGCCGCCGGCCATGGTCTTTCCGCAGCTTGATTTCGGCTACGCGCTGGTCAAGGCCGATCCGCGCTTTGTCGGCGTGAATATCGTGGCGCCCGAGGACGACGCGGTGGCGATGCGGGATTATGGCCTGCATATGCGCATGTTCGGCTGGCTGGCGGCGCGCGATCCGGGGGTGAAACTGTCGCTGCATGCCGGGGAACTGGCGCCGGGGCTGGTGCCGCCCGAAGGGTTGCGGGACCATATCCGGCAGGCGGTGGAGATCGCGGGCGCGCGGCGGATCGGGCATGGGGTCGATATCCTGCATGAGGACGATCCGGACGGGTTGATGGCGGAAATGGCGCGGCGCCGGGTGATGGTGGAGATCAACCTGACCAGCAATGACGTCATTCTCGGCATTGCCGGGGCGGGGCATCCGCTGAACGCCTATCGCGCGGCGGGGGTGCCGGTGGCGCTGTCGACCGATGACGAGGGGGTGTCGCGCATCGACCTGACGCATGAATATGCGCGGGCGGCGACGGTCTATGCGCTGGATTATGCCGCGTTGCGGGACCTGTCGCGTTCCGGTCTGGAATATGCCTTCGTCCCCGGCGCCAGTCTGTGGCGCGGGGTGGCGCCGTTCCGCATGGTCGCGGCCTGTGCCTCCGTGCCCGCTGGGGCGGTGCCTGACGCGGGGGCGTGCCATGATTTTCTGGCCGCGAGCGAGAAGGCGCGGCTGCAATGGACGCTGGAAGCGCGTCTGCATGATTTTGAAACCACGATGATCCGCGCGGCGGGGCGGAATGCGTCCGCCGTGCCCGTGCGCGCGAAGGGGCATGGACCGGCATGAGGACAGGCATAATGCGGAAACGGGCGGGGCGACGGCTGGCGGTGGTGTGTCTGCTGGGGACAATGGTCGCCGGCGGTGCGGTCGCGGCGCGTGCGGAGCAGATTCCCGTGCGCGTGGTGGTGGTGACCACGTTCGAGATCGGCAAGGATACCGGCGACACGCCGGGCGAGTTCCAGACCTGGGTGGAAAAGCTGCCTCTACGGCAGGAACTGCCGGCGCCGGGTACGTGGCATGGGGTGATGCGTTACAATCCCGACTTGCAGGTGCTTGGCATCGCCAGTGGCGAGGGGCCGGAACATATGGCCTCGGCCATCACCGCGCTGGTGCTGGACCCGCGTTTCGACCTGCGGCGGGCTTATTTCGTACTGGCGGGCATCGCGGGGATCGATCCCAATTTCGGATCGGTCGGCGGGGCGGTGTGGGCGCCGCGCATCGTCAATGGCGGGCTGGCGCATGCCGTCGATGCGCGCGAAATTCCATCCGACTGGCCGGACGGCTATACGCCGGTGCAGGGCAGCACGCCGACCGACAGCCCCGTGCCGCCCCTGCATTCGCTCTCCGGCGACATGGAATATACGCTCAATCCCGCGCTGGTCGCCTGGGCGTATGATCTGACGCGCTCGGTGACATTGCCCGACACGCCGGCGCTGAAGGCGATCCGGGCGCGCTATGTCGGGTATCCGCAGGCGCAGAAGCCGCCGGCGGTGCTGCTGGGCGATACGCTCTCCAGCGAGACATTCTGGGTGGGTGCGCGCATGAATCGCTGGGCCGAGCGCTGGGTCGGCTACTGGACCGGGGGCAAGGGCACCTTCGCGACCACGGCGGAGGAGGATGTCGGCCTCATGCAGGCCCTGACGCTTCAGGCCCAGGCGGGGCGGGTGGACCCGGACCGCGTGCTGGTGCTGCGAACCGCCAGCAATTTCGACATGCCGCCGCCCGGCGAGACGGCTGCCCAACTGCTGAAATCCGAGGCCAGCGAAGGCGGGTATTCGGGCTATCTGCCTGCTGTGGCCGCCGCCTATCAGGTCGGCAGCGTCGTTGTGCGCGAACTGGCGCTGCATTGGGACCGCTATGGGGAGCACACCCCGGGTACGCCGCCCGCGCAGGGGCGGTGACGCCGCACCTGTCAGGTTTTCCGGGGGCGGGGAGTCCTCATGGTGATCGGCATCGCCACTCCGGCCTGGAGAAGGGTTACGCCTGAGCGCCTGGGCGGGCTGCGATCCGGGCGAACCAGGCGTGCAGGGCAGTGGCCTCGTCGGGCAGGGCCAGCTTCAGCCGGGCGCGCGCGAAATCGAGCGTGACGAAGGCGGTGATGTCGGCGATCGAGAAAGCCTCGCCCGCGACATGGGACGTGTCGCGCAGGCGGACATTCAGGTCGGTCATGAAATCGGCCAGTCTCTGACGGCCGCGCGTGGCGAGGTCGGGGATCTGCGCATAATTGTGCGGACCGACCAGGGCGCGCCCCGCCAGCCCCGGCAGGCTGTTGCGCACGGCCTCCATCGCGGCAAGATAGCCGTCATTTTCCATGCGGCGGTCCCACATGCCGATGACGGCGCGATGCTCCGCCGTGTCGCCCATCAGCGTGGGGGTGGGGTGCCGATCTTCCAGATAGCGGCAGATGACGGGTACCTCGCTGATCGCGGTGCCGTCGTCCAGTTCCAGCACCGGAACGATGCAGGCGGGATTGAGGGCGCGGAAGGCCGGTGCGAACTGCGCGCGTTGCGCCAGATCGACCGTGACGGTCGGGATCGCCAGCCCTTTCTCGGCCATGAAGAAACGGACACGCCGTGGGTTGGGGGCCGTGGGGTAATCGTGCAGTTTCATGATAATGCCCCACCCGGCTGGCGAGTGGGCGGTGAGGTCGATCGGTCGCGGATGGTCGCGAGCACGCGGCGGCGGATCAGGCCGCTGACGGGTCGGATCAGATACCAGTAGGGCGTGAAGCGGCTCCTTGCGTGGGCCGTGGCGCACAGCACGCGGGTTTCGGTCGTCAGGCGGCGGGTGGGTCCGGCACCGGGCTGGAGCGTGAAGCCGATGACCAGCTTGCAGACATCGTCCGTGCGCGGGGCGCGAAAGGCGTCCGCCGACGGGATGTCGTGCAGCCCGTAATCCGCCTGCCAGAAGGCACCGATCAGGCCGTAGACCAGAGCCGCGTCGCCCCGCCGCTCCAGCAATGTGAAGTCGGAAATGTCCAGAGGCTGTTGCCGTGTGTGGCCGAGCAGCCGGGCGGGTATCTCCCGCAGGCGGATGGCGGCGCGGATCAGCGGATCGTCCTTGTTCCGCCACGCGGCGGCCATGTCCATGATGCGGTGGGCCGGAGCGGCGATGTCGATCGTGTGCCGCTCGCTGAAATCGAAGCGCGGCAGGAAATCATCCAATGGGCTCATCGCTTTTCCGTTCTCTGTCCGGGGGCGGCGCGCCGGGGAGTCAGGGTCGGGCTCTGCCCGAACCCGGCAAGGGCCTCGGCCCTTGCATCCCGATGCGTTGGTCAGGCGCGGTGGGTTGGCGTCAGCGTGGCCAGCTTGCGGCGATGCGCTCCGCCAGATCGTTCAGGATCGCCTGGGTCAGGGTCGCGACCTGATCGTCGGTCGCGGCGGGGCCTTGGCGGGTCAGGCTGGCGCGCTGGTGCAGCAGGGGCTGGCGTTCGTCATGCGGGACGATCGACCAGTCGGCCACGAGCGATGCCGTGCCGTCATGCGCGATGTCGAGGCGGCTGATATTCACCGCGAGGCGCCAGGTCGCGGGCAGGACCTGCGGCTGGTCGGTCACGAACAGGTCGGTGCGGCTTTCGGCCAGTCGCGCGGTAATCAGGTCGGTGGCGCCGAGCGACAGGCGGCTGGCCCAGCGGCCGGTGGCGCTGCGTTCGATCCGGTTGCCGTCGCGGGCGATCAGATCCTGGCCATCGAGATAATCGGGCAGGGTGACGCGGGCGACCGTGACGACCGGCGTCGTCGGGGTGACGCTGCCGACCGGCACCGCGCCCGTGGCGATGGCCGGCGCGCCCAGCGTGTAGAACCGCACCGGCGGCGAAGCGCACGCGGCGACCATGGCCGGTAGCAGCAGGGCGAGCAGGCGTGCTGAAGCGCGAGGTGACAAAAACCGCTCTGCCAGCCGGGCTGCCGAGCGCGAGTGCCGCGCAGCGGCCCGCCCGGCGGGGGTCCGCGCGCATCGCAGCGGAGCGGGCCTGCTGGCCGGGCGCAGCGCAGCGCAGTGGACGCGCGG